>JBAXMV010000007.1:0-19104 GCA_037134095.1 bacterium
ACATAGTTTTGCATACCTACTGACAATTGATGGTGGCTTGACAGATTTCAAAAGCTGCTCACTAAACCAAGTAATTACGCAGTACGGCAGACCCAACGCCAGTACACTAATAAGTGGTAATCTTTCGATACCTAAAGAGTTAGTTTTGTATTACGACGGCGGAACACACAAGAAAAATCCTAATAAACCAGCTAAAACAACTGCTATATCAACCGTCTTACCAGTAAACGCCGACACACTTACATCTACTCGCTGCATTGGCCCAACGATTATGAACATTGTGGCTCACCAAGACGACGATTTGCTTTTCATGAACCCAGATACGGCACAACACATTGCCGAAGGCTATTGCGTGCGAACTATTTACCTAACAGCCGGTGAAGCTGGCAGCAAAGGATATTATTACGCGTCGAGAGAACAGGGTGCACAGGCTGCTTACGACAAAATGCTCGGCAAAAAATCAGTTTGGATTAATAGAATTGTCCGTCTTGCCAGCAACCAATACGTCACAATATCTAATCCCAAAGATAACCCCAGAATATCTCTGATATTTATGCATCTACCAGACGGCAACATGCTCGGCCAAGGTTTCGGTAATTACGGCAATGTAAGTCTAGCCAAGCTCAATTCCGGTTCAATTAAATCGATCCATTCCATAGACAAACAGTCAAATTACACCTTAAATCAACTCGTAGATGCTCTAGCACAACTCATCTGGTTATATGAGCCTAGCGAATTTAATACTCAAAGTAGTTTGGCAGGCAATAAGGCTAAAGACCATAGTGACCACCGCACTGTCGGTCTAATAGCTACCAAAGCAATAAAACAATACAATTCCCAGCAATACCGTGGCGCCGTCTTTATTCCTATAAATTATTACGTAGGATATCCAATCCATGACCGAACCGGCAATTTGAAATCTGCTCAGTTTGATCAAAAAATGGATATCTTCATGGAATATGCAGCTCACGACGGTGCAGTTTGCAAAAACCGTGCTCGTTGCAGCAATGATCCAGCATATGGAGCTTACCTGAGGCGCCAGTATGAACATTCTAATTAGGTAATACTGCAATGAATGCCGACATCAATCCTCCCAAGCAAATCGATCACATACATTACGGCATGCTGCCAGAAGGAGTCCGTAATTGGCTCTCTGGTCACGTATTAGAAATTGCTTTGGCAAGCTCAGCGGTATTTGCTTTTGTGATCATTTGGCTACTGCTCGGAGTATTCAATAGCAAAGTTATAATCGGCACACAATCCATCAATGCTAGAAGCAGTGACAGTCTCCTAAGCTCCGCAATAACCACGCAAACAAATAATTATCAGCTTAAACTGCAATACCCCGATAAAACCTCAAAACAATTTAGCCTTGCTCAAATTGGACTTTCACCAAATAGCAACCAAAGTATTGATTACATCAGAAGCCAACAAAAATCACTTCAACAGCGCTTGCTATGGTGGAAACCAATCAATGCTAAGCTGTCATACAACGTCAACAAGACACAGTACAACACATTTCTAGCCAAAGAGACCAATGTCATTCTAGAACCACCCAAAGATGCTGGTATTTCGTTTAATAACGGACAGGTGATAGTCGCCGACGGCGTTAACGGCAAACAGTACATGATCGAAAACCCTGCCAACACTGTTAAGCAGCATCTAGCAAGTCTGAGCTCTGCACCTTTAAGATTAAAATTACGCCCTCTTGAACCAACCGTACCAGCCAGTTCATTTCTAAAGTACAAAGATACCTTGAAGGCCGCACTCGACCAGCCAATAACAATAATTTTCGAAAACACCAAAATCACACCAGGTCCGACAGATATCGCTAATTGGCTAGAAATAACAGCTAATCACCAGACCAAGCAAGCTGATGTAACAGTCAATAGCGGCAAGGTGCAACAATACATAGAAAATGCAACATCAGGTCAAGTCAGGGCACCAAAGAACCAAGTTGTTATTCGCAATTCCGACGGCTCACAGAGTGTTGTTCGAGCTGGGCAAAACGGAGTGTCTATAACCAATAAAGCCGAAGTATCCAAGGCCATCGCCGACAAATTACTTGAAGCCAAAGGTATTCAACAAACCCTGAATGTAAGTTATACAGCCTTCAAAACCGTAACTTCATTTGATTACAGCAAGTGGATAGAAGTAAATATCTCCACCAAGCGCATGTATGCCTACGAAAATACTAATGTCGTAAATAGTTTCTTGATCTCTGCGGGTGCTCCGGCGACTCCAACTGTTACCGGTCAATACAAAATTTACGCTAAATACGCCATTCAAGATATGCGCGGTGCAAACGTAGATGGCAGCAGCTATTTTCAGCCAAATGTACGTTGGGTGAATTATTTTTACGGCGGCTACGCTATACACGGAAACTATTGGCGACCGAGTAGCTGGTTTGGCAATATAAACAGCTCACACGGCTGCGTAGGCCTGCCTGATGACGAAGCAGAATGGGTATACAACTGGGCACCGATAGGCACTCCAGTGGTTATTCATACCTAATTTAATTTAATAGGGTTACTAAAAAGGTTGGCTTCTATAGCCTCAACCAAGTTGTAGGCACATTTTTGATTAAAAGTTCGAACATTTATCTTGCCCATTCGAGTGTGGATAGTCACGTTGCCCATAAATAACACTTTGGAATAAGTCACGGCACTGATTACCCTATAGCTAATCTCGGCTGTTTTAACAAACAATGGTTTCTTGTCTATTAGTAACACTCTTTCTGGGGACGACACTAGCACTCCACGTCCCACAATATCACCCTCAACTTGCTGATAACGCCCATAGACCAAGCCTAAGATTTGTTCGTTTGGATGAATTATGTACGGCAACACTTGAGTTTCTGGTAGCCACATGTTGTATGGAACAGCCCCAAGCTTCTTGATGTCACGCATAATTCTTGCAGTATGCTCCGACATTGTGGCCGGATCTATCTGGTGGCTATGGATTTCTTGTAGGGTTTTGGCAGTATATTCTTTTTCTTGTATCACTAGAGATTGCTTCCTCCCTGTTTACCACTTAAACACAGATGTGCATTACTTGTTTTGAGAAATGTCACAGCAAACCAGTGATCTGACTCATAGCCATAGTACATGCACTTACTTCATAATCCAGATCAACAGGAGGGTTTATTTTGCCAAAAACTACCGCTCGAAAAGTAAAAACTAAACAATTATCTGAGCGCCAGCAACGAATCTACGATTTTCTCAAAAATAATAACGCAGCCGTGCTATCTACCACCAACTCCGAAAATAAACCGCATGGAGCAGTGATATATTTTCATATTGACCCTAATTTCACAATTAGCTTCATAACAAAAAAAGATTCTTATAAGCATCACAATCTGTTAAGCAACCAAAATATATCATTAACTATTTTCGATGCTAATGAACAGATAATATGTCAGGTTTATGGCGAAGCTAAATTACTAAATAAACTGTCGTCAATCGATACCGTCTCTCAACAAATATTCAATTCACTCTTTAAACGCAAAGCCAGGCGTGAACTACCCATATCAAAACTAAACTTGGGTAATTACGTCGCTTACGTCATTACCCCTGATAATATCAGGCTATCTGTTTATTCACGCCCAGCTTCGTCTAACAATGATGAGATATTCGAATCTTTATCTTGGTATGATCTTGAATCTACCTAGGTTAATATACAAGTTTTTTTAGTTTATTTAATGTAAAATAGCTCTATGACAAGCTTAAGTATTAAAGAAGTAAAAGTATCTTCTGTTTTGATAGTAACGGCACTTTTGTTGAGCTGTAGTTTATTCCTGGGATCGCAATCAGCCCATGCGGCCAGAAAATACACAAATTGCCCAGAAACAATATACAGCATGCTATTTGTTGACCTAAAACAACCGCTTTATGGTACGACTTACGTCAAACTAGCTAACAAAATACCAGATTCCAATGTAACCCTGTATACAATAGACGCCAATGACGACGCGAAATGCGCACAGTTAGGACAAGCACCTGCGAACACTCAAAATTGGGCATTCATCAGCACCATTAATCAGAATGAAGCAGTCAAACAAGTTTTTGCTGATGGCCCAACTAAGTCGGCAGATGTCTATCAGTCAACAGTTAGGCTGCTTAATATTACAGATCCAAAGATATGCCAGCAGATAGACACTGAATGTCATACGACGTACAAAGGTCATAATGGAGTTTTACAGCCAAAACTGCTCACCGGTGGCACCGATAGCATAGCTGTTTACACGGTCTTACCGATTAATGATTCTAAAGTCAAAGAAGTAGCCTATTTCTCGGATGGTTCATTTTTGTATATCAATAACAAGAAACAGATTGACCCTGTAAATAAAAATTACTTATCAGACGGTTCACACAACGTAGTAACCAGGGTTACTTTCGAAAACGGCCAAATATTAAATATCAGTCAAAAATATGATCTCGGCAAAGACTTCACTGGTTTCACCACAGTCAGGAGCTACTACTACAAATCGCATAATCGCTACCTATACATATTGATAGCATTAGTGAGCGCAATAATAATTAGCTTAATCATTTGGGCTGCCCGCACCATACATCAGAGAAGAGAGTTCAAAAAAGACCACGGCATAGAAAATCTATCAGTGCCCGAGGTAAAAAAGGACGAGACTAAAGATAAGATTGTAGTTGGTTAAAAAGTTCTAAATCTACTAAATGGATAGATTCTCAGCACTACTTCGCCAATCATATTCTTTGATGGAATGCCGCCAACACTCGACCGCGAGTCGATTGAAGCGCCTGATTCACGGTTATCACCCATCACAAATACCTGTCCAGCATCTATATTGAATTGAAAATCACCGCTAGTGGGGCTTAATTTGGCGCCATAAGGCTTAGAATCTGGGTAGAAACCATCAGGATTATCCTTGTTTATCACCAATATTTTGCCGTCTTTGATGGTAACACTTTCATCTGGCAGTGCAATAACTCGCTTTACAAGCTGTATTTTGGGATTATTGGGTTCCGTTACAATTACCACCCTGGAACGTGAGGGAAGGTACTGAGAATTCGTTACATTAGCTATTGTTTTGGGCAGCTTCCATACCAGCAAGACATCACCTGTCTTTAGAGTAGGGCGCATAGATATGCCATCTACTACAGTAATTCCAGCGACATAATTAAAGATTACAAATATAACAATGATTGGCGCAATCAAAATTGCAACCAGCTTTATTATCTTCTCAGTTTTGTATATTTTCTTTGCTACTGGGTCTTCTTGACGGTGTTCGGTGTCAACATGCACAGATGGTGTTATCGGTGCTTGGGTAGTAGGTGGATCGACGCTTGCTTGCTCAGGCGCTTCGACTACAGGTATATCAGAATTATTCGGCTTATCGTTCATGCTTAAATTATATCTTGTTTACTGCGCTAATCAACAAATTTCTGAACCATGTACTATAGCAATTAAAAACAGGCTGCTTTATGTAGCAGCCTGTTCTATAGAGTATTCCTTTACTAAAATAGTGTTTATATAAAATCGTTATTTTGAGTTTACAAATTGAACCCTAAAGCTCTGTCCATCTCCTCCCAGAGGATTACTTGGTACTGACAAGTATCTTGATCCACCATCAGTCATATCGATTGTTACGACTTTCCATGGAGGCATAGAGTACTGGGACAGTCCCATTACTGGCCAGCCATCTGGTCCAGCTTTGACATTAGTATATACTATATCGCTATTTTTAGCTAGAAGGTATTTTGGCGTTTGTCTTGCAACAACCCAGTTAGCATCCCTTGTTTCGCAGTTTTTGGAACATGCAATGCTGACAGAGTTAAACCTTTTGGTTGTTAAGTTCTTAACATCATATACAAACTTGCCATTTTTCCTAGTAATTTCCATTGAGACTTTATCTCCAGGCTTTACGCGCAATATATCAGGGAAGCTCTTAGACGGTGCCTTGTTATCTCCAAGCCATAGTTGTGCTCCTACATAGTAGTAGGCTTTAGCTTTAATGCAGTGCAAGCCTATATAAGATTGTGCCTCTGTTCCTGAATAATTACCAAGATCAACATTGGTAAATGAAAACGATTCGGCACTGCCGCAATATACAGTAGGAACATTAACGGTGCCTGATACATAGTTTAGTCTTGCTGTAATCCCGTTTCCTTCCAAGCGATAGCCTGAGTGTGTAGTGTCGTACTCTACACCATACGCTGCATTAGGTTTACCAGATTTTCTAGCCATCCTCTGGTTAGCAGCAGGGGCTGTTGTACTATCTAATTCGGGCTGTTCCACTACTGGAGCTGCAACGCCTGGGTCAGGTGCCGGTGTAGGACCATTATCCATCTTGCTGGCAGTAGTATCTCCTGTTGGTGCTACATTTTCTGTCATAGCACTGTCTGCCTTAGATTTATTGTTGTTCTTGCTATATACAAAGAAACCTACGCCAGTTATTACTGCAATGACTACAATAAGTAATCCTAGCTCAAAGTGGCTAAAGCCTTTGCTTCCTAGTCTTTTAGATGAATTTTTGTGCATTATAGAGTATTCCTTACGTTTATAGTCTTATGTATACCTAGATTGTATTGTATAAGCAAGGAGCTTATGTTATTCAGTGAAGCTTTATTTACAACTAGGTGCAGTTAACTTTTTGTGAATTTGGCTTGTAGTTTTTCGCCCGAAGGCACATTTATGCCTTGTTTGGACACTTTAACCAGACCCATTTCTTTGAGCTTATGAATCTCTCTGTTGATTGTTTCACGGCTCAGGCCGGTTCTGGCTGCAAGATCTGATTCGGTTGCTGTGAGTTGGCAGCTGCCGTCATCTAGTTTCTTGGCAAAGTAGCGACACTCATTGATTAATTCGAATAGGAGGATGCTATTTGCTGATCCGGACATCAATTGCACATTACGGGCCAACATAACCTCTACGCCTCTATAAACGCTGCACAGTAGCTCATACATCACGTCAGGGTTGTCTTTGATGAACTTCAGCGCCTCGTCTATCGGTATTAGGCGTACTTCGCTATCTACCTCGGCCTTATAGAAGTATTTATTCTGGAAATCGTTTAAAGCTATAGACAGCGGAAAGAAGGCAGGCGGCTTAAATACATAGACTATTACTTCATCGCCCCTGTAAGACACGTCATAAGACCTTACTCTACCACTAAGGATATACATCAGGTGTTTAGGAGTTTCATCGGGGAATATAAATATCTGGCCTTTTGGATACCGCCGCTTTGGGTATTTTGTGAATTCCTTATCGATTTTCTCTCGGGGTGTCATATTGCTGTCTCGTAGTTTAGTATTCTAAAAACAGTAGTACATTTGAGGTGTTTAGGCAACCAAAAACCCCACAGTCG
Organism: bacterium; assembly: GCA_037134095.1. GTDB lineage: Bacteria > Patescibacteriota > Saccharimonadia > Saccharimonadales > UBA4665 > RGVC01. Next base: position 7,337 of record JBAXMV010000007.1, read on the forward strand.
GTTACTGTGGGGTATATCTGGGCTAAAGTAGTTATTGAACTATTTTGCGTTAGCGTCGATCGTAGACACGCCTTTTTTGGGCTTAGTCTTGCTAGTTAGGTCCGAAAGACCAGCTAGAAGTAGTAAGCCGAAGCCTACTTTTGCAGTTACATCTAATATTGCATAAGCCATGTTTTCGCTTACTGCAGATATAGAACCTACGCCTGTAGCTCCAAGATACCAAACAACTGGGTAGGCAACCCATAGAACGGTCAAGAAGACTGTTAAATTAATGTACAGTTTGTTAGCTGCTGGCTTTAGGAGTTTCTTAGACTGCTTGTACACAGTGCTATACAGCATTAGTGTAATTACTATTAGAGCTAAGCAGCTGAATATGTACCATGGCCATCGATTGTCTACGGCTACTACACTAGCTATTACGCCTGTAGCAATCATAAATACGTCAAGTGCCACGACTGACACCAATAGCCCCAAGGTGCTCCAGGCACTCTTAGAACTGTTAATACTTGGTAATCCCACAGCCAGTAAGCTAAATAGCAATAATGGAGTCGTTACTACCCAGTCGGCGTACCTAGCCAATTGGAATGTCTGACCATGAACCGTGATATCGCCTACATGTTGCCATAGTGCGAAATAAGCGGTTGCTGCAATCAATGTGATTGCTAGCGCTACGTATCCGTGATGACGATCCTCATCACGCATTTTACTGGTAAGCGCTAGGATTGCTAGGCTTCCCAGGCTCATACCGACGGCACCGAAAGCCAGCCAGTAAGAAACTGTATCTAGTTGTATACTCATTGTTTTTCCTTTTTATTTCATTTTTTAATGATAAGCATAATGTACACCCTTAGGGGGTGTAATGTAAATAGCAAAATTTACAACGTAACAGATACAGACTGGGCTATTTCAGGAATTTTTTTGCAATAGAATAGCTAATTGTGGCTGTCGCAAGAGACAATGACGTACCCCAGGCAAGATCTATGACTGTTATAGCTATAGGCCAGCCAGTGACCACTGCGAGATTAGTTAGGTCGTATGTAGCGTAAGATACTAAACCTAGAAGTGCTCCGTGGGTTGCTGCTTGCTGTAAACTTTTTTTCTGGAGTGCCGGCAATATTACCAAAACTACCATGCCCAGTACAAATAATAGATAAAAAATTAGCGCAGCTAATAAGTTGGGATTGTCGCTCAGCAAATAGCCAATGTAGTGTTTATAAGTGTTGGGAGATACTTGGGTGAGCCAGATACTATCAATACCTAAGAAAACTACAAGAGTGGTTAAGTATATTTTGATTGTTTTTGCCTTGATCATGCTTAAGGCTATTATACAGGATTTATTTCTTTTTAATATTGGTATTAGCCTGAGCTACAGCCAGAGCACCAGCTAACAATATGAGGCTGCCAGTTTGTCCTGGTCCGCTTTCTCCACTCAACCAAACATATCCATCACGGCCATTACTTTCGGCGCTACATCTTAGTTCAGCAGCGGTTTGATGATTCATTATTGCCGAGGTTCTTAAGTGAAGGGTGTTGGTTTCGGAGTCTGCGAAGCAGTGCAATCCTCGCTCATAAGCTAATTCTTTATCTGTAAAATCTATATTTTCTAATTCGAGCTGTTTGTTGCGCTGGTTGTTACGTATCAGCGAAGTCGACCTAGGATCAATACTAAAAGACATGTCGAGCATTCCACTAAGGGCTGCCTCAGTTACTTGTTCTGTTCCCGTCTTTTTGAAATTCTGTATCTGATAAATATATTTGCTGGCGCCTTTTTTTATTTCGTAGTCAAGTATTCTAAAAGGACGCACATCATTATTGTTGATTGTGTCCATATCTTTGAATGAGCAGAGCAATCTAGCTGCGTAGTTTAAAGCTCTTTCTTTGTCAGTTCGAGATTCTAGTCTACCTATCTCATAGATATTGATGTTGAGTTTAGGGTCATAGTTTTCATATTTTTTTACTCCAATGATGCCGCTGGACAGTAAAGATGTTTGATCTAGCACCGGTAGAGTGGTTTCTTTGAGGGCTTTAGCAATCATTTGCTGATCAGCACTAATAGTCAAAGACACTTCTGTGCCTCTATAATTTTCGCCAGTATGCTCAACATTAAAGCCGTATTTTACACGCCTATCCATAACCACTATTTTATCACAAAATTACTAAATAGTCAAAAACTGTATCTGTTATTTACAGTCAATTATAATTTCGTTGTGTCTCAAAAAACCTGGTTTCCAGGGTGCATCATAGCGTGCCAGCATTGGTTGAGCGTCAAGTTTGATGTTGTTGGCCTTGGCCCACTTAGTGAGCACACGAATTTTTGATTCAACTTTCGATTCTCTGGTGATGCCAGAAAAACTTATTGCCACAGCTTTGTGCTTGGCGACTTCATGAAGTTCAACGTCGCTATTGTTAGGCGTTGGCAAATCAGACCGTTTGTAGTCGGGGGGCATCACAAATGATACTTTGAACTTAGAAGTAGTCATGCCCTGGGTAATTACTGGTACCGTCATAGGTATTTTTTTGAATTCAGTTTCTTGGGCAGTCATTACTGGCGCCGTCATAGGCATCTTCTTGTTTATTTTGTTGTCACCAAATATGTAGCCTGCGAGTGGAGAAAAGCCTTGGCTGCCGGCGCGGCCATAACTTTCGGCGCTTGTAGTGACGCTGGCAAGTATGTATCCCTCGTATTCACGAAGCTCAATATTGCCATCTTTTTTAATAACTTTATATTTAGGTTTTTCAATAGCCATACCTACATTGTACAGAAGAATGCATCTATTGCTCTACGTGATATAATATTTGAAACGAGAGGGCAAGTGTATACGATTTATGGTTAATCCAGAGAAGCAAGCATTTTTCGAAGCACAAGATGTAGCATTAACCTTCGACGACGTGCGCTTGCGGACCAGGAGCGGCCACTACGAACCACTGCCCGAAACCATTGATCTCACCAGCCGATTTTCTAAAAACGTAGAACTCAAAGTTCCATTTGCCAGTGCCGCTATGGACACTGTCACAACCAGCGAAATGGCTATTGCTATGGCGAAGCTTGGGGGCATTGGCGTAATTCATGCTGGGCTATCTATCGAGCAACAAAAACTAGAAGTTCGTAGGGTGAAACATCATTTGAACGGGTTGATTAATAAGCCAATTAGTTTTGACCAAAACCGTTCATTGCAGAGTATTTTATATGAATGTGATGATCGTAAATTAGACTTCAGGACCTTCCCAGTAGTAGATGAAAATAATCGTTTTGCAGGCTTACTTACGCAAAACGATTTTGATTTTTCATCAGATTTATTGATGTCTGCAAAACACGTTATGACTCCTGCGAGTGAAGTTACAACTGCCAAGCCGGGAACCAAAATTGAAGAAGCCTACCAGGTGATGATGGACAACAAGAAAAAGACGCTTCCACTATTAAATGAGGATGGGAGAATTGCTGGGCTCTATGTATTTTCTGATGTCGTGCGAATAGTCCGGGGCAACGCTAGCCAATACAATGTTGACGGTAACGGTCGCCTGAGGGTTGCAGCAGCTGTACCAACTGATGCCGAGGCGTGTGATCGGATAGAAGAAATTATTGGGGATAACGGCGAATTTTTGGATGTTGCAGTAATTGACTCAGCAGACGGGGATTCTTACTATGCATTTCAAACACTCGAACTTATAAAAGAAAATTTCCCAGATCTTGACGTAGTGGTGGGTAATGTTTCAGAAGGCGCTTCCGCCGGCGAACTAGCAGCCGCTGGTGCTGATGGCATAAAGATTGGTCAGGGTCCTGGTTCAATCTGTACAACCAGAATAGAAACCGGCATCGGCACTCCTCAAGTAACAGCAGTTTATGAATCAGCTAGAGCAGCGGCAAAATATGACGTACCAGTTATTGCAGATGGTGGAATCCGTAATCACGGCGATATTTCGATAGCTATAGCGGCTGGAGCCGATGCTGTAATGATGGGCAGCGTACTCTCTGGCGCCAAAGAAACACCCGGCGAAATAATCGTCCTAGAAAACGGTGCTCGCGTAAAAATGTACCGCGGCATGGGCTCACCTAGCGCCATGAAAGAAAGCGCTGCTTCGCGCAAACGTTACGATGTCACCGGAGCTGGCGAACCCCTAGCCGAGGGAGTAGAATCTTATGTTCCATATAAAGGTTCTGTGGTAGATATTGTAGATATGTGCGTCAAGGCTCTGCAAAAGAGTATGAAATATGTAAAAGTCGGCGACATACAATCACATCAGCAACAAACCCTATTCAATCGCATAACAAATGCCGGACTCAATGAATCACACACGCATGACGTCAATGTGATTAGCCTAAAAGACAAACACTAGCGATTAATAACTTGGTCGCGCTGCGGGCCCACGCCAATCATCTGTATTTTGACTTTAGTTTGTTCTTCTATGAATTTGATGTAGCCCTGAGCATTTACTGGTAAATCAGAGAATTCTCTAATGTGTTGAATGTCTTCTTCCCAGGTAGGTATTTCTTCATAAATTGGTGTGCACTGTTCGAGTTTGTATGCAGAGTCCGGAGAGACTTCATATCTTTTGCCCTTGCGTTCATAGGCTACGCAGACTTTTACTACGGAACCAAAACGCCTGACCCAGTCAACTTTGGAAAGAGCCATAACCTGATTGTGGTTTTCGCCGTTAACCATTTGTGCTCGACGAATTTGGGGAATATCAAGATAGCCAAGTCTTCGTAAACGACCGGTTGTGGTGCCGGTTTCGGCGTCAATTTTAGACATATCACCGTGAAGTTGTTCTAGAACTTTAGGATCGTGGATTTCAGTTACAAAAGGGCCACCACCTACATGAGATTGTACAGCTTTGGCGATGCCGGTAACTTTGTTGATGTAGGTTGGGGGTACGCCAAGTCCGATCGATACTCCGCCAGTAGTAGTTGACGATGAAGTCGTGTATGGGTACATTCCGTGATCAATATCAAGTAAGAAAGCTTGGGCACCTTCAGCTAAAACTTCAGCAGGTTGGTCTTTGCGCAGTTCTTGGTTCAAATAAAAAACAGTATCAGTTACATAACTGCCGAGTTTGCGGGCGGTATCGACATATTCCTTTGCCATTTCCATCTCATTGATGTATTCGATATCTGCTAATACTCGTTGTCCGCGCTGCTCGCGTAAGCCGTGGTAGATAACTTCTGTTAGTGTTGTGGGGTCGTTTTTGGCCATTTCCATGCGCGCACCAGAACGCATCGCTTTGTAGGAGGCAACAGGAGCAATACCTGAGCAGGTTGATCCTTGGCGATCCTCGCCAGCTTCACGTATGCGATCTTCATAAATATGCTGAGGTAAAATCAAGTGAGCAGCAGAACTTATCTTGAGATTTTGCTCACTAACTCGTATACCTTTTGATTCGATGCCTTCAATTTCTTCAACTAATTTTTCGGGATTGAGTAGTGCGCCGTTACCTATAACGTTAGTAATATGTTCATGGGCAATACCTGAAGGCACTTGATGCAATGCTAAATCGCGACCATCTGGAAGAACTACAGTATGACCAGCGTTGTTGCCACCATTAAAACGAGCAACAATGTCGTGCTCTTCTGCTAGCATGTCTACGAAGCGACCCTTACCTTCATCTCCGCGCTGCAATCCTACTATTACATTTACAGGCATTTTACAGGGGAACTATACTACACTCACCCCTACAAGGCAACCATAACCAATAACTATTTAACTAATAATTAATGTGTTTACATCACCCCTTTATGATGCTATAAAGATTGATTAAGTATGAGTGAACAAATTAATCTAGATGAACTTGTGTCAAGTACGCCAGTTCCTGAAGGCGTAGATAAAGAAATAGCTATTATTGCTACTACCAATCCGCATCATTTAAATCTGGCCATTCTCGACTCACTGAATGATCATTTCGAGTCAGCCGGAATGGGCAGAAACGGCAAAAGCCTATATGGAGTTGAATACGCAGCTCAAATCTTCGATGTAAAAGAAAAACTCGCCAAACCAATGCGCCGAACTGCTATCGTCCTAGGTGCTTTAGCGATGGGGGGCAGCATGGTAGTCTCGGTTCAAGAATACGCTGCTGTGCAGAGAACGGTCAGTAACCAATCAGCAGAAATAGCAAGAGATAGCGATCCTATGAGTCAAGACGATCTCGATACTGCAAGTTTGGTACTGGGTGGTCTAGGATTATTATCAGGCTTGCTTGCTGGCAACATGTTCGGCAAAATACTAACCGACGAAGAAGCCAAAAGAAGAGCTAGTAGAATTATCAAAAAAGCCAAAAAAGATTAAATATTTCTAAATCAATCTACGTCTATGTAGCTATTCCAGTATGACCAGCGATCTGTATGATACGTAACCTTATTGCCCCAATTTCCGTCAACGGTGGTTATGCTGCTACCATTTCCGCTAACGTATATGCCGATGTGTTCATTATTCCTCATTACCATATCACCAGGCCTAACTCCTCGAAGACCGTAGTGTAATTTAGAGCCAGCCTCCCTTTTTAGAGTAGAAACCGCGCAACCCCTATATTTGGTGCTGCCTGTACTCTTGTAGTAAACCCAACTAGCAAATGAAGCACACCATGCATTATTCATACAGCCTTGACCGTCCACTGCTTTAGCGTAATTCTGATATGCATTGACGGCTCGTCCGCTATTTGAACCGCGGGGGCTTTCAGTTACTCCAACTTGGCTTCTTGCAATTCTAATCATATTACTTCTAGTCCTCGAAGAACTCGCAGTCGAAGCTTGTACAGGGCTAGATGTACTACTATTTTTCGCATCTCCATTACCAACTGTTTGGGCTACCATTGCAGCCGCTGTAGGGTCATCTGTTACCGGAATTCCAGTAACATTATTTGCTGAATCTTGTTGTTGCGCTAATTCGTTTAGGCTTACACCTGAATCAGCTTTTGATTTATTGGATTTAGCACTATATGTATATGCTCCTACGGTTGCTATTGCAGCTACTATTACCACCGCTAATACTAACTCGAAGTGGCTAAACGCTTTATTGTTTATTTTTTTCATATTTATCCTTTTTGTTATTGTGCTTAGTCTATCGAATCTGGTAAAGATATATCTGTTTCAGTGTAGTCTTCAGGAATTGATGCGTCAATAGATGGGTCAGTCGCTGGGTCAGTCGCCGTATTAGTAGCTGCCGCACTACTGGCAGTATCTGCTATGGTCTGTGCCTGCGTCTGTTCGGTAAGTTTCTTTATAAGTTCGGATGAAGGTATAGCCCCGGCGGGCGCCTTAGTGTCAATCTTCCCATTGTAAGGTGCAAATTCAAAAGTTGCCCTGACATTAACGTTATCCTTGTCGCTATATTTTATTTCGCCAGTTGTTTTGTTAGTTTTTATAGATGTCGTAAGAGTTGTAGTAAACTTGCCCTTATTGCTGTCTTGGTAAGAAGTAATAAATACTGTAATTTGATCCCTGCCTTTTAGGGTTTGTCCAAACTCGGTATAGTTCTTTGCGTTAGCTTTGTCTTTTATTCGAATTTTATATATTAGCTTACTTGAGCTGTTAACCCACAAATCAAAAGTATCATTCGGTTTGAAGTTATTTTTTACTATATCTTTACAGTCTTTGCCGGCATTTTTCTTTGCTTTATCGATGTCAGATTTTTTACTTCCCGTAAGTTTGGAATAAACGGCTGTGTCTAGCGCAGTCTTGGTTAATTTTTCGCAATAGGCTTTGGCATTTGCTTGATTGAATCCTACTAGGTAATGATGGGCAGTGATGCCGTCAATTTTTTCTTTACCAATAAATTTACGATTTTCTAGAACCGCCTTGTCTTTATTGGCACTCAGAATGTATTCACTGCTTACAGAAATTAAGGCCTTTGCGCCCTGCGCAACCTCTTCATTGGTCAGGTCGCCATTAGGAGTTGAGGCGTCTTGTTTTACGCCTAATTTATCCCATACAGCCTGGTCCAAAGTCAGCCATTTACCTTCGTAGTCTTCTAGACCCGGCAATAAACTATTGGCTTTTAGGTCTTTCAGACCTATCACCTTAACAAATATATTAGGCAGGGCACTTTTTTCAGCTTTTTCACCAATTGCGTTAATATTAATTTTCTTGACTGGCTGGCCTTTTTCTTGGAACGAGCCTTTTATCGTAGTTAGATTTTTTGTGTTATCGAATTTCGAATCAATAGTTCCTGTGAGGCTTACTGTTTTTGTTTTAACGCTCAACGATGATTTAAATGCTGTATTAGTAATTTTTTGGACATTCTCTTTTTTTGTTGCTTGGTTTGCTACCAAATTCACCACAAATCCTGTCCTATTCAACCCAGTTTTGTATACATTCTGAGGTTTATTGGGTATGTAGTAACCGAACACAAAGCCGCCTACTAGTAGGACAGTTGCTAGCGAACTGCCAACTATCAAGAAAGTTTTTCTCATACGGCCCGGGCTTTTTTGTGATACATCCATCCAGGCATTACTTGTTACATTTTCTGTTTGTTGAGTCTGCGCTGGATTTATCTGAGAGGGTATACTTTCTGAAGGAGTGTCCCAGGGCATTTTTATATCGGCTGGAGGAGTAGGGGCAGGAGCAGGAGCAACAGGTTGATTGACAGGTGTAGGAGAAGTATTTGCCGTTACTGCATTCTCAGGTCCAGTAATTGGTGACTGCTCGACAACTGGCCCTTCATTTATAGGACTAACTGGAGGTTTTTCTGGGCTTGTATTTTCAGGAGCCATAATTTAGTGATAATTTTTATATTTGTAACGCTAGAGTTTAACTGTTAGTTTATTGTATCTATTGCTCAGTTGTCAATCTAATGATTAATCTGACTCTGCAATATCAAAAGCCTGTGTAACAGCATCCTGCATCAAAGACCTTGTAACATGCAATAGTTCGTTGCTTTCGAAGCCCGATGGACTGATTGGGCTTGCGCATACAGCGACTGGTTTTGTTTTGGTACGATTATTTTTATACGCAAACCCAAGAGGTACGATAAGTAAATCTTCTGGATGTTTTACTCCCAGAGCAATGCGCGCAAGGCCGGCTTTGAGTGGCTGGATATCTCTTGTGTCTTGCCGGTTTCTAGTGCCTTCTGGAAACATCGCGAGATTGCTACCATGGTTTAGCTTGTTTATATTAAATTGCATTAGAGCATCTGTGACTTCATTTTTTAAAACCCTGCTGTAGTGAGAATTATCAAAATCTTTAGACCTAAATGTAGGATGTGCCTGCATATGAGGAATAAACCTACCTACGAGAGGCCATTTGAACATGTCTACTTTGGCTGGAATGATTGTATTGCCGCGCACCTTATCGAAAGTTTTGGTGTGAGCAAGGGCCGCAATTGTGGGTATATCGGTATTCGATTGATGATTTGGTGTAAGAATTAAATTACCACCGTTATTTAGGTGGTTTTCGATTATTTCATCAGATCCATGTTGGAAATGAAGCTCGCTTTTATATAGTTTGTGCATAGCCAAGAAGCCCAGTTTTTGCACAGTTGGATTGGGTTCGAATTTATCGAAATTTTCATAAATATTAATATAGTTGCTAGCAACCAAATCAGATTTCTGCATCGTTAAATTCTAGTATATAGACAAACCCAAAGCAACACCAATCGAGTACATCATTGTATCTGGCAAGAAGATTGGTTAAGATGAGCATAAGCATTAAAAACGAAAGATAAAAAAATGGCTAAAAAAATTGATCGAAAAACTCTAGATCTAACGTTCACATCATTAGGATTAGCGGCTGTTGTTGTGTTGGCTGTAGCTGGCGGCATAAGTATGTATGCATCCAATTTTGCTCTCACTACAGTCAAAGATGAGCTGACTTCGCAAAAAATTTATTTTCCACCTGCTGGTAGTCCTGCTTTCAGCCCAACTGAATTTCCTGATTTACAACAATATGCTGGGCAACAAGTTGATAATGGCCCTAAAGCCAAGGCATACGCCAACGGTTTTATTGGTCGTCACTTAGACAAGATTGCTGAAGGGAAAACATACTCAGAAGTTAGTTCTGCAGCCTTAAAAGAACCAACTAATCCCAAACTCATAGCTCAAAAACAGTTATTATTCCAGGGAGAGACCCTGAGAGGCTTATTGCTGGGCGATGGCTATGCCTACTGGACATTTGGCATGATTGCTTACTACGCCTCTATAATGGCATTCATCGGTTCGCTAACAATGCTGATACTAGTACTTCTAGGCATCCGACACATGCAAAAACTCTAAATAATTAATTACTAATTATTCCGAGCGCAAATCCACCAATAAAGACCAAGATAACAATTACGATTACTAAGTCGATACAAATCTGTTTGATCTCTTTCTCGATTTTTTCTTCTTTTTCTGTAAGTTTCATGTCCTTAGCTTAGCATGAAGTTTTAACTCATAAATCGTTTATGTTACTATCTAAGTATTAACAATTTAAATATAAAGAGTGCGGTAAGAGATCTAGCTCGTTGACCCGCCAGCAACCTACCATTTTTGGTAAGGTGCTACATCTAGCCTGCGGCTAAGCAGGGAAGATATTAACCCTTAGTAAAGGCATCCTTTCCTGCGCATTAGTCGCTATAAGAAAGGATTTTTTTATGTCAAAGCAAATAAGTTACCACACCAGCGAGTCTGTAGCCGCTGGGCATCCAGACAAGATCTGTGATGCAATTAGCGATGCAATCTTGGATGCTGCGCTCAAGCAGGACCCAAACAGTCGCACAGGCATCGAAACAGTTGCCGGCGCCAACAAAATAGCTTTATTTGGAGAAATCAAAACAACTGCCAACATAAATTACGAAAAAATAGCCCGTGATACGGTAAGAAAACTTGGGTACACCAACAAAGCTTGGGGTTTTGGTCCGGAATCTGAATTTAGTAATGATGTTCATCAGCAATCGCCGGAAATAGCAATTGGCGTTGATCATGATGGTGAAGGCGATCAGGGCATGATGTACGGTTTTGCTGTAGACGAGACGCCCGAACTATTGCCACTACCAATCGCAATTGCCCACAGTCTGGCAGCCCGCATAGATGAAGCTCGCGAAAATCAAATACTAAAATGGCTCCGACCAGACGGTAAAGCCCAAGTAACAATCCGCTATGAGGATTCAAGACCACATTCGGTAACTAAGCTTGTGCTGGCCGTTGCTCATGAAGAAAAAGTATCAGCCCAAAAAGTACGCCAAGATGCTATTGAACATATCGTAAAGCCAGTTCTAAAAAAATATAAACTAGCTTTACCGACAGATAACGACATAACTATCAATGGCACTGGTGTATGGCATATTCCAGGGCCCGACAGCGATGCCGGACTAACTGGGCGTAAAATTGTGGTCGATACGTATGGTGGCTATGCACGAGTAGGTGGCGGTGCTTTTAGCGGCAAAGATCCTAGTAAAGTTGATCGCTCTGGTGCTTACGCTGCACGTTACATAGCTAAAAACATTGTCGCAAATGGCCTAGCTACAAAATGCGAAGTTGGGCTTGCCTACGTAATTGGTCATCCCAGGCCGCTCATGCAAACGATCGAAACATTTGGTACTGCGACAGTTACCGACAAAGAGCTCTATGCATTTGCCGATAAACTGATAGATACATCAGTCAAAGGAATATGCGACACCCTAAAGCTTAAAAGACCCATATATTCAGCTACATCAGCCTATGGTCACTTTGGTAAAAAAGCTTTACCCTGGGAAAAAATTGTAAAAGTTTAGCCGAGTAGGCCAAGTTGGCGTTTAGCTTCAGCGCGGCCCACGTCAGTCAAAAATTTGCCAAGCACAATGTCTTTGTGTAGTTCTGTGGCATTT
>JBAXMV010000008.1:0-18213 GCA_037134095.1 bacterium
AAAAAGTAGACGTTGATATGGTAAATCGAGCCTTCAAGAAAGCCGCTCGTGAACCTTTTTATCAGGGTATTTTGGATGTCACGGAAGAAGAACTAGTCAGCAGTGACTATATAGGTAACAGTCATAGCGCCATCGTCGATCTCAAACTTACAGCAGTTGTCGGTGACAACATGCTTAAAGTAGTGGCCTGGTACGACAACGAATGGGGCTATTCAAACCGTTTAGTAGAAGTTGTAGCCGACACAGGACGACTATTACATAAAGCCCACGCAACCAAAAAATAGGTATTTCAAATGAAGATTTTTATAGGCGCCGACCACAATGGCTACAAGTATAAAAATCATCTTATGCAGATGCTCAAGATGAGTGGCCACGACGTAGTTGATGAAGGTGATTATGAATTCGATAAGGCTGACGATTTTCCACATTATGCACGCAAAGTCGTCACGCAATTGCTTGCTTCCAAAGATAAACAAGCTAGAGGCATACTAATTTGCGGTAGTGGTCAGGGCATGTGTATGGCGGCCAACAGATATCGGGGCATCAGAGCTAGCATTTGTTGGAATCTCAAAGAAGCTCGCGCAGCGCGCAATGACGATGACAGCAATGTGCTTTGTTTGTCAGCCAGCCAGCAGACCCCTGAAGAAATTGTAGCTATAGTCAATACTTGGCTGGCTACACCTTTTGCCGGGGCCGCAAGATTTAAGCGTAGAATCAAAGAACTTGATGAATTCACCAACTAAACCAGTAATTTGTCCTACAGTCACCGCTTTTGATTATGATGATTACAGGCATCAGATGGAGCAGGCAGCTGTATTTGCTAGTAGAGTGCACATAGATGTTATGGACGGCGAATTCGCACCTACTAAATCACCTGGCCTCAACCATGTTTGGTGGCCTCATGAGATAAATGCCGATATTCATCTAATGCACCAAAGACCAATGGAGGTTTTAGATCAATTAATTAAACTAAAACCTAACCTAGTAATTATTCATAACGAAGCTCAGGTGCATCACATGCATTTTGCGGCCGAACTACATAGCCATGGCATAAAAACTGGCTTAGCAATTCTCCATGAAACACCAATCGAATATGCTTATCAAATTATGCATAGTTTTGACCATGTCTTAGTCTTTAGCGGTAAACTCGGCTATCACGGAGGTCAGGCTGACCTCGGTATCTTGGACAAAGTGCAAAAAATCCGAGCCCATCACCCAGATGCTGAAATTGGCTGGGATGGCGGCATCAATGATCAAAACATTAAGCAATTAGTTGAAGGTGGCGTACAAGTATTAAACGTTGGTGGATTCATCCAGAAAGCCAGCCATCCAAACGAAGCTTATGCTAAACTAAAAGCATTACTTTAACAGATTGTATCTCATGCAAAAATTACCAATCTCCAGACTAGAATCGATTGCCAACGACATACGTGAAGACATTATTCGTATGCTAGAAAAAGCTGGTAGTGGACACAGTGCCGGCCCATTGGGATTGGCCGATATTTTTGCGGCGCTTTATTTTGATATCTTGAAACATGATCCCAAAAATCCCAACTGGGACGAGCGTGATATTTTGCTCCTTAGTAATGGGCATTGCGTGCCGGTCAGATACGCAACAATGGCGCACGCCGGATATTTCGACAGAAAAGAATTAGCTACACTACGTAAATTAGGTTCTCGACTACAAGGTCACCCAGAACGAACTAGATTACCAGGACTAGAGAATACTAGCGGCCCGTTAGGCTCAGGATTGAGTCAGGCAGCCGGCATGGCACTGGCCCTCAGAATGGATAAGCAGAAATCGCGACACGTCTATGTAGTGCTTGGTGACGGAGAGCTAGATGAAGGCAACATCTGGGAGGCAGCAATGCTTGTTGGCAAAGAAAAACTTAGCAACGTGATTGGTATTATCGATCGCAACAATATACAAATAGATGGTCCAACCGAGCTGGTAATGCCCCTGGAAGATTTAAAGGCTAAATGGCAGGCTTTTGGCTGGCATGTGATTGAAGTCGACGGCAACAACATCGAAGCCTTCATAGACTCTGTATCGATGGCTAAGGCAATCGTCGAAAAACCAGTCATGATTATCGCCCATACAATACCCGGTAAAGGTGTTGATTTCATGGAGGGTGATTTTAATTGGCACGGTAAACCACCCGATCATGAGCAAGCAAAAAAAGCCTTACATGAGCTAAGAACTTTAGGAGGAAAAATCAGGAGTGAACATGAGTAAACGAAACGACAAAGGACAATATCGAACCCGCTACAGCAAAAAAACACTTTTGGGTACTTGGACTGTGGCAATCCTATCTAGCGGCTTGCTATACGTAATCGCGTCATATCTCTACACGGCTTTTGCAAGTTTCAAATCATGCAGCACCAACGATGCCGGTACAGCACTGAGTAGTTGCGGCAAAACAGCACTCAATGTAGGCGATATATTATTAATTATGCTGATGTTTGCTAGCGCAGCTTTGGCTGTCAGTATGTTTAGTGCTGCCTACAGGATGACTTTCAAAAAGAAGCTTATATGACACTAAATTTAGCAAAAGCCAGCCACAATCCCGAAAGCGAACCTATCCGCAAAGGCTTTGGTCGTGGTTTGCTGCAAGCTGGAATCGAAGACATCAATGTCGTAGCTGCCTGTGCAGATTTGACCGATTCGACGCAAATGAGCTTATTCAAAAAAGAATTTCCAGATCGTTTTATAGAAATTGGGGTGGCTGAGCAAAATCTAGTAACTGTTGGTTCTGGATTGAGCGCTATGGGCAAGATTCCATTTGTTTCTTCGTATGCGGCTTTTTCACCGGGTCGCAACTGGGAACAAATTCGAACTACAATCTGCCTAAATGATCGACCAGTAAAAATTGTCGGCTCGCACGCCGGAGTTAGCGTCGGTCCAGACGGTGCAACACATCAAATGCTCGAAGACATAGCCTTAATGCGAGTTCTGCCAAACATGGTCGTCATCGTGCCAGGCGATAGCTTAGAGGCCGAACGTGCAACCATGGCGATGGCCAAGGATTCGAGGCCTAATTATTTACGACTAGCTAGAGAAGCAACACCAATTATTACTACCGCCAAAACGCCTTTTGAAATAGGCAAAGCTTACGTGTATCGAGAGGGGACAGATGTAACTTTGATAGCAACTGGCACTATGACTTATCAGGCGATGCAGGCTGCCGACAAGCTGGCTGCGCATAATATTAGCGCCGAAGTGGTACATGTGCCGACCATTAAGCCGCTCGATGACTATACGATCATAAGAAGTATCAAAAAAACTGGAGCAGTTGTAACAGCTGAAGAAGGCCAAATTGCCGGGGGACTAGGTGGAGCAATTGCTGAGTTGATATCCGAAAATCATCCAGTGCCACTTAAACGCATTGGTATGCAGGATAGGTTTGGAGAATCTGGTTCACCAGAAGAGTTATTCCACCATTTTGGGCTAGACGCTAATCATATCAGTCTTGCTGCTCACCATGTCATTGAACTCAAGAAACGCTAAATAAAACTTTGAAGCTATTAGCATAAGCATCTATAATAAGATTTATGCCACTAAATATCCGTCAGATTCGAGCAAATTGCTTGCGCGCCAGAGAAAGAATGGCCCAGGCAAGAGCCGAAGGCTGGGCATTTGGCGCATTCAATCTAGACGATGAAGCTACTCTTAAAGCCGTAGTGCAAGCTGCTGTAGCCAAAAATGCCCCTGTTCTTGTGGAAGTCAGCCAAGGCGAAGTGGATGATATCGGACTAGATAATGTTCGTGATCTAGTAGATAACTTCAAATACACTTATGGCGCTGAAATATACGTCAACCTAGATCATAGTCCCGATGTTGAAGCTGCCAAAGACGGTATTGAGGCAGGATTCGAATTTATACATATCGATATCAGCCAAGCTAATCATGATGCAACCGAGGAAGATATTATCAAGGCTACCCAGGAAGTGGTGAATTACGCCAGACTGACTGGAGCTATGGTAGAGAGCGAACCACATTATTTTGGAGGTAGCTCCAATCTTCATGAAGAAAACATTGACTACGAAGAGATCAAAAAAACCTTCTCAACTCCTGAAGGCATGCGTTCTTTTGTAGAGCAGACTGGCATCGATACTTACGCTGCAGCAATCGGTAACTTGCATGGAAAATATCCTGTCCCTAAAGTACTTGATCTTGAATTATTGCAACAGCTGCGTTCGGCTTCGGATTGCAATATTTCACTACATGGCGGCAGCGGCACACCAGGACATTATTTTAGGGATGCCGTGAAAATAGGTGTCAGCAAAATCAATATCAATAGCGACATGCGCTATGCCTACCGCACAACACTAGAAAAAGTATTAGCTGACAACCCCAAGGAATATTCAGTAGCTAAACTTATCGGCAAAGAAGTTGTCCCAGCAGTCCAAAAAGTAGTAGAAGAAAAAATTGAAGATTTTAACTCTTCCGGCAAGGCTATCAAGCCACTGACATGGTAAAATAAGCATAAGCAAATAATAAAGTGGTGGGAAAATGGGCAAACCAATAGACGTCATAACCGTCGGAGACATCGTAACAGATGCTTTTATCAAATTAATCGATGACCAGGCCGTAACCTATCAGAACGATGAAGGTAAGTGGTTGGCTATGAAATTCGCCACCAAACTGCCTTTCGATCACGTGGAAGTACTAGAAGCTGTAGGCAATGCATCAAATGCGGCTGTGGCTTTTGCTCGTCTTGGCCTAAACACTGCATTTGTTACTAACGTAGGCGGTGATCAAGCTGGACGCGACATGATCAACGCCCTGAATAAAGAAGGTGTAGACTACCGATTTGTGAGGGTTAATCCTGGCAAAAAAAGTAACTACCATTACGTACTTTGGTACAAAGACGAACGTACTATTCTTATTAAACACGAAGAATATAACTATGATTGGCCACATCTCAGACCTGCCGAAATTCCAAAATGGCTGTACTTTAGTAGCATTAGTGAGCACGCCATTGAATATCACGACGAAGTAGCTGATTGGCTACAAAAGCACCCAGAAGTTAAATTTGCTTTCCAACCTGGAACATTTCAAATGAAAGCTGGTGTTGAAAGACTCAAAAGACTTTATGAAAGATGTGAAGTATTGATATTGAACCGCGAAGAAGCGGTATTCGTAACAGGGGGAGATTATCACAATCTGTATGACTTGTTAGATCGTATGCATTCAACAGGCGCCAAAATTGCCGTGATTACAGACGGGCCGGATGGAGCTTACGCCTCAGACGGCAAACAACGATTAAAAATGCCGTTATACCCAGATCCATCTCCACCAAAAGAGCGAACCGGAGCTGGTGATGCCTTTGCCTCAACCTTTGTTGCCGCACTAGCTAAGGGCAATACTATGGAAGGCGCACTGCAGTGGGCGCCAATTAATTCCATGAATGTAGTGCAATTTGTAGGAGCCCAAACTGGGCTACTTGGTGAGTTTGCTCTAGAAAAATTCCTCAAAGATTCACCGGATTGGTATAAACCTACACCTTTTTAAAACTATTTATAGAAGCTTGCATATGGTAATATAAGCTTAAGTAAAAACAGGGGCAAAACAAATAAATGACACGGTTCTTGGCATCATCTCTAGGCATCGATAGCCACACTTGGCATGAGCTCAGAAATAATCTCGAATCAGCCAATGGTCACCCTGTGCACGACATTCACTTGAGTAGTCAAATAAGTGCCGCTACTCAAGACAAACTACGTCAACTAGGTTTAGACCCGTCGGATACTACGTCCAGCGAGCTGTATAACGCTCTGCAAACTAAGTATTTGGATGACGACAAAAAAATGACCAGAACCTTGCAGACTATAGCGGCCAACAATGTGTCGATTGAAGGAGACGTTGTGCAGGGCATGATTCACGCCCTCAAGAACCTGCCTGATACAAAACGCAGCTACTCAATAAAAATGTCAGCTATGAAAAGTCTAATCAAACAGCAGCCGCCTAAAAAAACTATGAAAAAATTAGGCTACCGATCTCTAGACTCAATGTTTAAGCATGAATCAGCCGTCGACTTATTAACGGCTGCTTGCCTGGTAGAAGATAAATCTTGGCGCAGCAAACTAGTCGCTCGCTATAAAAACTTAAAACCAAGTGATTTTGAAGCCCGCAATATTGTAATTCAATCCGTTAATTTTAAGCGCTGGAAAGCTATCGATTCTGAAGTTGTAGCCGTCAAGAAACATAATGTCTTAGAATTCAAAGAAATGGGCGCAGTGGTAATTTTACCTCTTCCCAAATCAGCTCCCAAAGGAGTAGTTACAGCTTCTTTGATAGTTAGTTTGCACGCATTAAACGACATTAGAGTCTTCTCTAGCTTCGTAAAGCTATGTCAGGTTAGGGCACATTTCGGTGAAATTGTTAAAGATGCGGTTACTAATGACCCAACTCTGCATACAGATATTTCTGGCGCCAGAGTATCGTGGCATCTAGTGCAGCGATACTATTCAAACCTTTTCCATCATTTCAATCCTGAAGTGTTCGAACCCCATCTACAATTAGAAGATATGGCTTGGCATTCCATTGAAGAAAGTCTGTGTGCTATTGAATCGAATCTGGATTTTTGGAAAAACAGTTCATTTTTGGCAAAAATGCATGATGATAAAGCCATTTCACTGAATATTGGCGACGTAGCCTTAAACAGCTGCAACAATAATAGTTTTGAATCTAGAATCAGCAGCTATTATCAGAAATCTTTATGGCACGAACTACTACTTAGGTATTTTAATTATCAACATTTAGAACAATCTGTCGAAAACGAATTGCAGCCTGAGCTAGCAATAGGGAATAGGGGCTAGAGGATGTATCAAATATGCGTATCAGGTGCTTCAAAAGGCGACACAGTAGAAGAAAGCCGGAAGCTTGCTACTGAACTTGGCGAAGCTATAGCAAAAGCTGGCCACTGTCTAATGACTGGCGCTACCGTGGGACTACCTAATTACGCCGCCGAAGCCTACAAAAAAGCTGGCGGCAAAATGAGTGTAGGAATAAGCCCAGCTTCATCTAAAGTTGAACATGTCATGAAATACCGATTACCTACCAAGGCCTATGACACAATCATTTTTAGTGGGCTGCACTACGTTGGCAGAGATTTACTGTTAATTAATTCTAGCGATGCCGTTCTATCTGTAGGCGGACGGCTAGGCACTCTTCATGAAGCTACTATCGCCATCGAAACCGAGAAACCAATTGGCTTTTTCATTGGTAGCGGCGGAATTAGTGATCATATTGAAGAGATTATCGAGCTTGGCAGACCCCTTCGAGATGACGCATACGTTGCTTTTAATGAATCAGCCGATGAACTGCTAAAAGACATCACAAAGCACCTAGACAAGGTCAATGTTAAATACAAAGATATATACCACTAGGCCAGCCTTTAACCTGTTAAATTACTAAAAATCTGGTATAATATAACGATGCCTAAATTCAAATTAGTCTCCGATTTCAAACCAGACGGTGATCAGCCAGCAGCTATCACTAAGCTTGTTGATGGTCTGCAAAAAGGCGAAAAAGATCAAACCCTACTGGGCATCACCGGTTCAGGCAAAACATTTACTATGGCTAATGTTATCGAAAAGGTCCAAAGACCAACTCTTATTCTCAGTCACAACAAAACCCTAGCCGCCCAACTGTATAGCGAATTTAAAACATTTTTTCCAGAAAACGCGGTACATTACTTCGTCAGTTATTTTGATTATTATCAACCCGAAGCCTATATACCTAGATCTGACACTTACATAGAAAAAGACTCACAAATCAACGAAGAGATCGATCGCCTGCGACACGCCGCTACCGATTCACTACTCAGCAGAAAAGACGTAATAATTGTAGCCAGTGTTAGCTGTATATACGGTATTGGGTCGGTTCAGGACTATGATGGTTTATCTGTGGAGGTTAAGGTAGGTGAGCGTCGTGTGCGAGATAAATTCTTGAGGCACCTTACAGACATACAATACCAACGCAACGACATAGATTTTCATAGAGGAACTTTTAGAGTACGCGGTGATGTTGTAGATGTTTTTCCAGCTGGCGAAGAGCTAGCTTATCGTATTGAATTTTTTGGAGACGAAATAGAAAAAATCACCCAAATAGATCCACTAACAGGTGAAATTCTTAAAAAAATGAAATCTCACAAAATCTATCCTAGTTCACACTACGTAACTCCTCAGACAAAACTCAAGGTAGCTTTAGGCCATATAGAAAACGAGCTAGCAGGCCGACTCAATCAGTTCAAAAACGAGGCTAAGTTACTAGAAGCGCAGCGCCTAGAGCAGCGCACCAGATTCGACATAGAAATGCTTCAAGAAACAGGCTTCGTAAAAGGAATTGAAAACTACTCACGTTATTTAACCGACCGCGAACCAGGTGAGCAACCAGCTACTTTGCTAGATTATTTCCCAGATGACTATTTATTATTCGTAGATGAATCTCATATGTCTGTTCCCCAGGTACGGGGTATGTACAATGGCGATCGTGCCCGCAAAGAAGTGCTCGTTGAACACGGTTTTAGATTGCCCAGCGCCCTAGATAATCGCCCGCTTACATTTACCGAATTTGAGCGACACATCAATCAGGCAATATTTGTAAGTGCAACTCCTGCAGACTACGAGTTGAGCCGCAGCCCAGAGCCCATTCGCCAAGAAATTCGCCCTACAGGACTACTAGATCCTCCAATAGAAGTGCGGCCGGTAGATGGCCAAATAGATGATTTGCTAGCTGAAATACGCGAAACTATTGCCAAAAATCAACGCGTGCTTGTCACCACCCTCACTAAGCGCATGAGCGAAGATCTTACCGATTATCTCAAAGAATTAAATATTAAAGTTGCCTATTTGCACAGCGACGTTGACACCCTAGACAGGACCGATATATTACGCGATCTAAGGTTGGGCACATACGACGTTGTGGTCGGTATCAATCTACTTAGAGAGGGGCTTGATCTGCCAGAAGTGTCTTTGGTGGCAATCCTGGATGCCGACAAAGAAGGTTTTTTGAGAAGTGAACAAGCCTTAATCCAAACAGTCGGTAGAGCAGCTAGACACAAAGACGGGCGCGTAATTATGTATGCCAACGCAGTGACCAAAAGTATGCAGCGCACCATCGATGAGACCGAAAGACGCCGTAAAATTCAGACTGAATATAATGAAAAACACGACATAACTCCAAAAGGCATCTCCAAGGCAATCGAAAAGGGCATGAGGCCTGATATGCCAGAAGAAGCAAAACGAGCTAAACTTAATCTCAAAAAGATTCCAAAAGACGAATACGGCAGTCTTATCAAAGATTTGAATTCTCAGATGGATCTTGCATCTGCAAACCTACAGTTTGAAACGGCTGCTGATTTGAGAGATTTGATTGCCGAAATCAAACAGAAGATGTAGATTTATCACCGTGCAAGATTACCTTATAATCAATTTCGTCGGGTGATCTGCCAGCCTCTAGTTGATCTACTAGACGACCAAATCTTACAGCCACGTTACCAATAATGCGACTATCAATACCGCCACCGTGCCCACCCTCGGGCTGAACAAACCTAACTCCTTCACGCCCTGCTAGTAATTGTCTATATACTTCCTCATCATTGGCTTCTGATCGGCTAAAAAAAGCTATCGTGGCTTTCATGTCCATTGGAGTTTTGCTAGCCATCATGCCTGCTTCACCGTTTAGTAGGTGTCTTCCGGTGCGGATAAACTGAGCCGCTCCTTCGGGAGATACGTCTATAGTTTTCAATAAGTGACGCCCCCTGGTGGGGTTTACGATAATTCCTTGCAGAGCAGCAGCTCCTAATAGTAATAAGTCCTGAGGTAGATTAACCGCTTTTTTGACTGTTTCGGCGTCGGCATGTATGCCTAGCGCCATGCAGGGGTCTGTAAGGTTTGAGTAAATTACCTTTCGATCGAATTGTTCGGCATAGGCATTGGTTCCAAAGCCAATCATTGACCCCCTAGAGTAGCCTTCTACTGCTATACGGCCGGCATCAAGGTAGCCCAGTTTCTGGTAGCCATCTAAGATGGCATGAGTGTTGTGGGCGCTCTCTGATAGTCTGATTGCGCTTTGCAACTCCGGACCCTTGATGATAGCGTTCATGCCAAGCCGCATTAGTTTACGGGCAACGTCAGTGTTCAAGCCTTCTAATTGAGTTGACCAGGCTAGATCCTTTACGGCCCATACATCAGTACGAGGATTCTCGGATTGGCAGCGCAATACATTGTACGAAGTTTCACTGTCATCGCTCATTGTCCAGCGCTCTTTATAAATAATACCTAAATCGGAGTGAACCGTTTCATCCAGTACCTGCATATTCGCAACATCTGCTAGGTTGTCGTACAGAGGTAATTCGTAGTCTTTATAGAGGTTAGCGTAATCACTGCTACTCAATCCTGAACCTTGATCAGTGTGATGGTTTAGATTGTTGATTGTAGCTTCCATAGATATGTGAATACTTACATTAACCAAATCATACAACCGTATAACATTTTTGTAAATATCAAAAAATCAATTTAACAGGTACAAAATGGTTAAAAACTAGCCCATTATCTGTTACAATTAACTCCAACATGAGTAAATTAAAAAACGAAGATGTCTTAAAACTGGCTCAATTAGTTCGTTTACAGCTGAGCGAGCAAGAAGTGACTGACCTTACCAAAGAACTTTCTTCGATATTAGAATACGTTGAACAGCTTGATGCTGTGGACGTCAGTGGCCTGGAACCAACCAACCAAGTGACTGGTCTGACAAATGTAACAAGAAAAGATGAAATCAAGGATTATGGCTACAGTCTTGAAGATCTGCAGGCTAATCTTCCAGCCTCAAAAGGCAACCAGATAAAAGTTAAAAGGATGCTTGGATAATGGCAGTCTCTTGGCAACCAATTGCAGAAATTGCTGAAGATGTACGAACTGGCAAACAAACCAGCACCGAACTTGTCGAAAAATCACTGAAGGCAATTAGCGATCATAAAGAATATGATGCAATCATAGTCTCACTAGAAAAAAACGCTCTCAAGAGAGCAACAGAAATTGACGCCAAAATTAAAAATGGTGAAAAAGTCGGTCGTTTAGCCGGAGTGCCATTCATAGCTAAAGATAATTTTTTAGTTTTTGGAGCCGACACAACTGCTGCTTCTAATATCCTCAAAGGCTTCAAAGCACCATATCAATCTACGGCCATCAATAGGCTTGAGGCCGAAGGCGCAATATGTGTCGCCAAAGCCAACCTCGATGCCTTTGCACACGGCGCCAGTACCGAAAATAGCGATTTCTTTACCACCAAAAACCCTCACGACAAATCTCGAGTTCCAGGCGGTAGTTCCGGAGGCTCTGCAGCTTCTGTAGCGCTCGGTTTAGCGCCTTTTGCTTTAGGAACCGACACCGGAGGTTCTATCCGTCAACCTGCTAGTTTCTCTGGTTGTGTTGGCTACAAACCCACTTATGGCGCTGTATCTAGGAGTGGTGTGATTGCTATGGCAAGTAGTACTGACGTAATTGGGCCGATGACTAGCTCCGTACAGGATGCCGCCCTAGTTTTTGATGTAATGGCCGGCAAGGATGACCTCGACGGTACAACCATCGAACGCGATAAACTGGGTTACCTCATAGATAACAACATCGACCTCAAAGGCAAAAAAATAGCTGTCGTGAAAGAATATATGAGCGAAGGCCTAAATGATGATGTAAAATCTGTAATTCAGAAATCTATTGATAAACTTGAGGCTGCAGGTACCGAAATCAGCGAGGTGAGCATTCCGTCAATAGCTAACGCCTTAGCTGTTTATTATATTTTATGTCCGGCCGAGGTAAGCAGCAACTTATCTAGATACGACGGCCAGCGCTTTGGTTATTACGATAAAGACGCCAAAAATTTGCAGGCTAGCTACAGCAACTCGCGAGGTATTGGGTTTGGCAAAGAAGCTAAGCGCCGAATTATAATCGGTACATACGTTCTGAGTAGTGGATACTACGAAGCTTATTACAAAAAAGCTCAAACTGTTCGCACCAAACTTATAAAAGAATTTAGCCAAGCTTTCAAAGATCATGATTTTTTGGTTGGACCAGTTGCGCCAACCGTAGCCTTCAAAATAGGACAAAATAGCCAGGATCCTTTGCAGATGTATCTGAGTGACGTAATGACGGTCGCTGCAAATCTTGTTGGTATACCTGCAATCAGCATTCCTGCAGGTAGTAGCGAAAATATGCCTGTCGGATTACAGATAATGGCTGACCAGACCAAAGACAGAGAATTACTAAATTTGGCTAATCAAGCTGAGGGGATAATCAAATGAATATCAATATCAATAACCTCGACTTAATGCACCATAAGCGCATAATCGCAGCCGCTATACTAGGCGTTTTTGTTTTATTAGTATTGTTGATTTTAGTTGTCCGCAAGGCCAAAAAATCAAAGCGTCAAAGTCCAACAAACTTCAAAAAACGATGGCAAGAACTAACTAAGCTCTGCGCTAGCAAAAAAACCTGGCCGCAGGCAATCATTGATGCAGATAGTTTACTAGATGAAGCTTTGACGGCCGCTAAGTACAAAGGCAAGACAGTAGGTGAAAAATTAGTATCTGCTCAGCGTGATCTTACCGACAATGAAGCTGCTTGGTTTGCCCACAAATACCGCACCAGCATCGACACAATGGACGGACGCAAAATTACCAAAAAGGATGTCATGAAAGCGTTAACAGGCTTCAGACAAGCTCTGCGTGACCTAGGAGCACTACCTAAATGATAGACAAAACAATCCGCGACCAATACAAAGTTACTATTGGCATAGAAACTCATGTTCAGCTAAAAACCAAGACCAAGCTTTTTGCTAGCGTTGGCAACGACGCTCGGGAGGCGCCGCCAAATACTCTGGTGAGTCATATTTGTTTTGGTATGCCAGGCGCCCTACCGGTTCTCAACGAAGAAGCTCTAACGCTAGCTACAAAAGCTGCATTTGCACTTGGCACAGAGCCCGAAAGATTCTCAAAATTCGATCGCAAACATTATTTTTATCCAGATTTACCCAAAGGTTATCAAATTACTCAGTTCGACGAGCCAATTATTGGCAAGGGCGAAATTACAATAACCGTAGATGGACAGCAGAAAAAAATTGGCATCACCAGGGCCCATATGGAGGAAGATGCTGGCAAAAGCACACATGCCGATGGCGACGATTTCAGTTTAGTAGACCTCAATCGTGCTGGTACACCACTACTCGAAATAGTCAGTGAGCCCGATTTGCACACCAGCGCCGAGGCTAAAGCTTATGCCCGCGAATTATATCTACGCATGAGATATGCCGATGTATCCGACGCAAATCTTTATTATGGCAATATGCGTTTTGACGTAAATGTGAGCGTCAGTAAAACCGATGAATTAGGCACGCGTTCCGAAACCAAGAATTTAAATAGCTTCAAAAGTGTCGAAAAAGCTGTAGATTACGAAGTTAATAGACAAATCGAATTACTCGAAAAAGGCCAAGAGATTGTACAGGAAACACGTGGCTGGGATGACAATAAGCAAAAAACTTTGTCACAAAGAAGCAAAGAAAATTCCGAAGATTATCGCTACATGCCAGATCCAGACATCCCGCCTGTAAAGTTGAGTGAAGATTTCATTGAAAATATCAAAAAATCAATGCCAGTCATGCCCGAAGAATGGCGCACAAGACTTGCTGCCCTCGGCGTAGACAATTCTGCTATCGATACACTCCTAGAAGCCGAAGTAGAAGATGAAAGAATTGATTACCTAGCATTTATAGAAGAACAGATGAGTGACAAAGATAGTGCTAAATTTGTCGCTAATTGGGTTATCAATAATCAAATTCCTATGTACCGCGACAACGACAAGCTAAAAGACCTTGAGCAATCCAGTGTAAAAAACATAATTTTGAAAATCTACGAACTTGTAAAAGCCAATAAACTCAGCTCCACAAACGCAAAAGCTTTATTTGGAGCAGCACTGGCCGAAGATAAACTACCTGACGACATTGAATCTTATGCCAGTCAAAAAGGTCTTGTGCAAGAGTCAAATGTTGGTGAAATAGAAAAAATTGTAGAACAAGTTCTCGCCGATAACGCCAAAGCAGCAGAAGACGTTGCAGCTGGCGAAATGAAAGCCATAGGTTTCTTAGTGGGCCAAGTTATGAAAGCCTCCAAAGGCCAGGCAAATCCTGGTTTAGCTCAACAGATCATTCGCAAAAAATTAGATATCTAGATATTTATCGACGTACGTATTTAAGAACCAGAGTACCTTGGTCGTTGAGATGTTTTGAAGATTCTAGCTTCCACATGCTTTCAGTCACCGTATCTCCGAATAGGCTAACGCCCGGTCTCAAGACTACTGGCTCCATCGTGATAATCATTTCATCAATAAGATTTTGACTAATCATGTCGGTGTATACTTTTGATCCGCCTAATATTGCCACCTGCTGATGCCCGGCTTCAGATAATTCATTTAGTAGTTCTGGATAAGACTTGTTTGTATAGACAACATTTTCATTGTTTTGGGCGTTGCCTAGCAGGGACTGGTTAGTGGTCATTACATAATGCTTTACAGCTTCGTAGTTTTTGCCGCCTATTACTTCAAAAGACTTATGGCCCATTATGCAGACCCCTATATCGGCAACAGTAGATCGATAGTGCAAACCATCTTCCGGTGAATTCCAGCTGCCTTCGCCAGACCCTTCAGCCCTCGAAATTACGCCATTGATAGAACTATCCACAACCAACACAGTTTTGATTTTATGATTCATAAACATATTATACCTTATCAATGGATAATGATATGTTGCCATAAATTTACTGAAACGGTTGCTAGATGTACGATATTTTTCTAATATTCGACAGAAACTAAATTTGACCTTTGTTCGTATAATATATATGCTAATGCTAAACAGATTGAAAAGGAATATTATGAATGAGTCAACTACAAATGAGCCTGAAAATACTTCTGAAATAACGAGCCAACAAAGCAATAATCAGGGTACTGGTTTAGAAAATCATACTGAAAACAGCAACGTTCAAGATGATACTGCCAATCAAAACAAAGATAGTGTTAAGCCACAAAATCCCGAGCTGAACAATCTACATGAAATCCAATCTAATAACGACCAGGCTTCTGAGAATAATGCACAAAACAGCGATAATCATGTGTTAAATACTCCGGGAAATATAGTATTGCAGTGGTTAACTTATGCATTTTGGGGATGGACTGTACTTGCTATGTCGTTCCTGACGGCAGCAGTGATTGCTTATTTTATAAACGACACCAACAGCGCTGATGCAATCGTCTATGGCATAGCCGGCATTGCTGTTCTAATGCCTATTTCAATAATTTGCGACTATTTTTATAAAAAACATGAACCTGTAAAAAAGACCGGATCAGCCTCAATTGTGATGGTAATTCACGCAGTTATATTTGCTTTATTTGGAGTCGGTGCAATAATAGCGGCTGTTTTTTCAGTCGTAGCTTTAATGTTAGCTACTGGTGATACAAAGTCATACTACACTACAATATTTTCCTCCATAATAATTGCAGTACTATACGCTGCGGTTTTGTTGCGAACTTTGAACCCGAGAAAAATGCCTTGGGTAAGGCGATTCTTCCCAATATCTATGGTTATAGTAATCGGAGTTATAGGAATAATAGGAATCCTAGGTCCTTTTATGGGCCAAAAATCGATTAAAAATGATCAAATGAAAGAAGCTGCTATAAGCAACGTTAGCGGAGATATTGAAACCTATGTTTCTGAGAATAAACAACTGCCTGACAATCTGGATACAATTAAAAATAACGCCAATGATGATGCCAAAGTTCTGTTAGAAAATGGTTCCATCACATATAAAAAGTCATCAAATTTGACTGGACAATCGCTTGCTTCGTTAGCTAATTCAAACTATTACTATCAATTATGTGCTAAATTTGATAAAGCTTCCAAAGATTCTACTAACAAAAAAAATTCGTACAGTTCATCAGATCTGGACAATGCATACCATGACAAGGGCGACTATTGCTACCAAATAAAAGTCACAAACTATTCTTCATCAATCTACAATTAGCCCACTCTAATCTGTGTATCATACTTAGATCGGGATGGGTTAGGGATGATGTCTATTTCTTCGTCCCAGTCTTTCCATATATATAAGTCTTGACTAGAAGGGAAGTTAACTTGACTGGCTAGGCGTATTTTGGTGCCATTATGAAGTACGCGGTCGCCAGATATTGGTATATTTAAGCGTTGGAAGCGTTTAGATTCGGGAGTTAGGTAATGGGCGTGCCCTGACAGTGCGATTTTATCTGTGCCTTCGATTTTTTCTGCACCCATGGCGTTTTCGATTGCAAATATCTGTGTTGGTAAATCTCGAGCTCCGCCATAATCTGGAAATTTGTCATTGCCAAGTTCGACAGCTAGTTTATCTAATTGGTCGCGCTGTTCTAGCCAATCTCTTTTGGGCTCAAGTCCAGCATGAGTGGCAATAAATTTATCGGTTTCATAATACATAACAGTTGAGCGCAGCACAGCGATGTGTCCGAGATCGTCCATCGCTAACTTCAAAAGACCCATGGCTTCATGGTCATCTCTGATAGTAGGCTTCAGGTCGTAAGCTTCAAAAGTATTTTGAGAAATCATATTCCAATAAGTAGAATAGTGGTCACGAATTTCTGGCTGTTTGGCAAACAAGCCACCTTGCATCACGAATTCGTGATTGGCCATGGTCATTACGGCTAAATTGCCTAACTCTTTAATGCTTTCAAAAATATTTTTAGTGTTGTTGTCTTCTTCGGCAATGCCTTTTTGGTCAATTATATCGCCTAAAAATACAAATCTTGTCTGATCGTCGTGATATTTGTCTATTACTTGGTCGAGTAACTTGCTCTCGCCGTGCAAATCGGGAATTACTATGTGTTTATCGTGCTGTTGTTCTATTGGAGTGTAATATTCGGAGTTCATTTATTTAGCGTGTGCTTACTAACTTTGCTTATTTTTATTTCCCACTTAAATTAATTATACGCCTATGTTTATTTATAATAAATATAAAATTATGCTTGTGATAAACTATTTTTATGAAGAAAATAATTCTGAGCTTGCTTCTATTGAGCGTAGCGTTATTTTATCCACCTTCGGTACATGCAGCTGATACATCGAACTTTACTATCTCTGATTATAAAATTGACTACTACCTTACCCGCGACAATAAACAAAGTTCAATACTAAAAACAACAGAAACAATTACAGCTAAATTTCCAGACTTTGATCAAAACCATGGCATATATCGTTATATCCCTAATAAATATCAGACCCACAGCACTAATCTCAAAATAAATTCAGTTACTGATTTATCTGGAAAACCATATAATTATTCCACTTCAAATCAGAATGATAACACTGTAGTTAAAATTGGTGATGCCAATTCTTATGTTAAGGGAAGCACAACATATGTAATTAAATATGACCAGCAAGATGTAACAAATAACTTTAACAATACTAATAGTGATGAATTTTACTGGGACACAAATGGTACGGGATGGGGCCAGCCAATAGATAACTTAGACGTACGTCTTAGTATGGATGCTGATATAGCCAATAATTTAACTGGCAATAAAGCTTGTTATGTTGGTTTTCAGGGCTCTAATACTAAGTGCTCCATAACTGGAAATAATAACGCAATAACAACTAATGTTAAAAATTTGAATCCGTATGAAAATGTAACTATAGCAGTTGGGTTTCAAAATGGAACATTTGCAAAATATAAAGAGACTTTATTAGAAATTTTGCTGTCAGTTTGGTTCATAAGTCAATTTGTTTTAATACCAATACAAATCTTGGCTGTAATTGTGTTGATTATTATGTACAGGAGACACAGTAATAGGACTAAAGAGCAAAAAACAATCATTCCTGAGTATTTGCCGCCTGCTAATTACAGTCTGACTATGGCTGGTTCAGTTATTTCTAATGCCCAAAAACTTTTTTCAGCACAAATAGTTGATTTTGCAGTAAGAAAATACATTTTAATCAAAGAAATATCTCCAAAAAAACTACTTAAGAAAGCTCAGTTTGAACTCGAACTCATTAAAGGCCCTGAAGGCTTAAAAGAGGAAGAAATTGAAGTGTTGACAGACATTTTTTATAAATTAGAAATCGGTAGAAAAGTCGACCTTCAAAAAAGTCAGATATACATAGCCAGACAGATAGCCGATAAC
>JBAXMV010000009.1:0-17789 GCA_037134095.1 bacterium
ATGTTTGGTGTGCGCGAAAACGATATCAATACAATCATCAACAACGACATCAAAAAACAGATCGACGAAAAAAACCAAAGCATCCTAGATAATGGTTTAAATCAAGCTAATTTCAACGTAAACGCCCAAACCAGCACCACAGCTCAAGTAGCAATGTCGGCAACTGCCAGCGTTGGACCATACCTAGATGTTGATCAAATCAGGCAACAGTCACTAGGCAAAAAACCTGCCGATGTCCGTGCAATGCTTATGACCAACCAAGACATTACAGATGTTGATGTCAAGCTGAGCCCATTCTTTGTCAGCAGCGTTCCTAAAAAAGAAAAACGCGTGAATGTTAACGTAGCCAAGCCAACCATTAACAAATCAGGAAACAATGGCTCTAATTAACAATATAATTGCTTTGGATGTGGGCTCTTCGCGTATTGGTGTAGCAATTGCTTCTGTGATGGCGCGCATGCCTCGCCCTTTGATTACACTCGCCAACAGTGACACTTTTTTCCAAGAGCTTCATACACTAATCGAAAAAGAAGATGCCCAAGTTATTGTAGTTGGCATGCCAAGAGGGCTAGACGGTCAAAGAACCGAGCAGACAATATATACCGAGAATTTCATCCAAGAACTAAAAAGTCACCTGAAACTACCTGTTTACACACAAGACGAAGCAGTTACTTCAAGGAAAGCCGAAGAAGAACTAACTAAGCGCGGCAAGCCATACACCAAAGAAGATATCGACTCCCTGGCAGCAACCTATATATTGGATGATTTTCTACAGGAAAAGGCTAATTTATTGCACTAGATATGAAGAAATATAACAGATACAAAAAGAAGAAGAACAAACTACCAAACAGGGTATTGCTAGTCATCGTTGCAAGTATCGTGATTATCGTTGCCGGTACTTTTATAGTTAGAAATGTTTACAATTCGGGCCTGGGCCCGGTCAGCAGCAGTCAGACCACTCAACTTTTCGTAGTTGAAAAGGGAAGTTCGGTTAAGGAAATTTCTAATAATTTAGAAAAGGCGGGACTTATTAAAAGCGCCTGGGCGATGGGACTCTACATTCACAGCAAAGAACTAAACGAAAAATTACAGGCTGGCACCTATGCATTTTCTCCAAGCCAAGGAACTGCCTATATTGTACGAACACTTACCAGGGGTGATGTTTCAACTAGATTAGTTACAATTTTACCAGGCCGCCGCATAGACCAGGTACGAGCCGATTTGATTAATCAGGGCTTTGATCCGGTAAGTGTAGATAATGCCCTCAAACCAGCTCAATACAGAGGTATGGCAGCGCTAGCTTTCAAGCCAGCTGGAGTGGATACACTAGAGGGCTTACTCTGGCCTGAATCATTTCAGAAAGATTCAGCTACAACTGCAGATATGATAATCAGGCAATCACTTGAGGTCATGGGAAACAAATTAACCCCAGAGGTTCAGGCTTCATTTGCGGCTCAAGGGCTATCAACTTATCAGGGGTTAATATTGACCTCAATTGTGACTCAAGAGGTTAATAAACCGGCTGATCAATCTCAAGCTGCCCAAGTATTTTTAAGTAGACTAAAATCAGGTTCTAGCCTGGGCTCGGACGTTACGGCTAACTATGGTTCGATTATTGCTGGTAAATCACCAAATTTGAGCTTCGATTCGCCATATAATACTCATTTGCATATAGGGCTTCCTCCTACTCCAATCAGTACAATCAGCGAAAGCGCTCTAAACGCCACAACTCATCCTGCTAGTACTAATTGGCTATATTTCGTAACGGGCGATGACGGTACAACCTACTTCTCTACGAACCTCAAGGATCATCAAGCTTTGACCGATAAATACTGTCACAAACTTTGTGGTCGCTAATCGTAGCTTTACAGAGGTAGATTAGCTGCTGCAGCTTGATTTTTAGCGAAATTTTGCTATAATAGACAGGTAGTTTTTTAATAAAACTGCCTCTTTTTTAAGACAATTTCACTTGAATATCTAAGATTAACTTTAATAGTAAATAAACGTCTTAAGGCTAGAGTATTTTGGCTCTATCGTCGAGCCAGAGGAGCTTGTATTAGTACAACCCCCAACAATTCAGTATCTTCACGCTTAGCTGCACCCAAGACTATAAGTCCAGCTAAGTCCTATAAACACCTTAAATCTAAAATGCGCATCAAGCGCATTAGAAAGCGTGTCATTAGATTTAGCTTACTAGGTATCAACCTGGTAGTTTTGGCTGTAATTTTAGCGGTTGTTCTTTATCGTCCAAGTTCTGGAAGCACCTCTGTTAACCCAGCACTTTCAAGCAATGCTAGTATCGACAATACTGTTACCAACCCATTAGACCGAGTTTCTTCATCTGATATTGCATTAACCGTTGCACGTATGAGTGCTCTACCAGAAACTACTGCTATCAATAACCAGGCGCAGTCAGAAGCTGCCAGTGTATCTGTGGCGGCTTCCAACGACAGTGTGGTCAGCAAGCCTCAGGTGGTTGCTACGGCCTTAAAATCTAAGGCTGATATCAAAAACTATACAACCGTAGCCGGAGATACAATCTCATCAATTGCTAATAAATTTGGCGTTACCTCCGACAGCATTAGGTGGTCAAACGGCATTAGTGGTGAAGCAATAGCAGTTGGCAAAAAACTAGTAATCCCACCAGTTAATGGAGTGGTTTACGTAGTACGTGTTGGTGATACAGTTGGGTCTATTGCTACCAAGTTTGGTGCCAATAAGGATAGTATTATCGCATTCAACGATACCGATGTTTCAGGATTGGTAGTAGGCTCTCAAATTGTCGTACCAAATGGTGTCGTGCGAGGCCTCAGTACTGCAGCCCTAATCAGTTCTGCTGGTACAGCATTCCCCTGGGGCGGTACTGCAATATATGGATCAAATGGCTATGATTATGGCTACTGTACTTGGTACGTAGCCAACCGCCTCCCTGTGCCGAGCAACTGGGGTAATGCCAATACCTGGGACAATCTAGCCCCATCTAGTGGCTGGTCAGTTAGTACCATGCCTAGGGCAGGTGCTGTTGGCCAGAGTAACAGAGGTTACTTTGGACACGTTGCAGTTGTTGAGGCAGTTTCTGCTGACGGCACAATGATTAAGTACTCAGACATGAATGGTTTAGCAGGATTTGGCAGGGTAGGATACAGCGATTGGGTGCCTGCCGATAAATTTGGCAGCTACATATATCGGTAATAAGATAAACAGAGGTGGACAATTTGCCCATAATCTGTTAATATATATTTAATGAGTTTCGTAGATAAAGTTAAAATTACAGTTAAAGCTGGTGCCGGTGGTAACGGTAAGCTTAGCTTTCGTCACGAAATATATATCGACAAGGGCGGACCAGATGGTGGTGACGGTGGCCACGGTGGTGACGTCATTTTGCAGGCCAGCCGTAATCAAAATACATTAGCTACTTACAGGTACAAAAAAGAGTATTCAGCAGATGACGGTAAGCCTGGTGGTAAGCAAAGAAAACACGGTAGAAGTGCCAAGCCAATGATCTTGCAGGTTCCTGTTGGAACTGTGGCGACCAACGAGAACGAAGAAATCGTTGCTGATCTGGTGGAAGATGGCCAAACGGTCGTAATAGCTAAGGGTGGACTTGGTGGATTCGGTAACGCTCACTTTGTATCGTCCCGCAGGCAAGCACCTAACTTCGCTGAAAAAGGCGAGCCTGGTGAAGTATTTGAGCTACAACTAGAGCTAAAAGTAATCGCTGATGTCGGCTTAGTAGGCATGCCTAACGCCGGTAAATCTACTCTGCTGAGTAAGATTAGCAATGCTCGACCAGCAATCGCAGATTATCCATTTACGACATTGTCTCCGAATCTTGGCGTAGTCGACATAGACAAAGGCACAAGTATACTTTTTGCCGATATTCCTGGGCTTATAGAAGGAGCTGCGGAGGGCAAAGGTCTGGGGCACGATTTCTTAAGACACATCGAACGTACTGCTGTAATTCTCCATCTGGTAGATGCTTATAACGAAGACGTCGTCAGTACTTATAAAAAAATTAAAGCCGAGCT
The DNA here is from genome assembly GCA_037134095.1 of bacterium. Taxonomy (GTDB): domain Bacteria; phylum Patescibacteriota; class Saccharimonadia; order Saccharimonadales; family UBA4665; genus RGVC01. Next base: position 4,029 of record JBAXMV010000009.1, read on the forward strand.
AAAAGCTTACCAGGTAGATCTAACCAAAAGACCAGAAATCATCGCTCTTACCAAGATAGATGGTCTGGATGCAGAAATTACCGACTACCTGATTAGTGAGCTCAAAAAAGCCGCACCAAAAAAGGCTACAGTCGTAGCCATATCATCTCTGTCTGGCTTGGGCGTAAAAGAAATGCTCTACGAGATCAAAGCTCAAGTTCAAGCCGAGCGCAGCAAAGTTAGCGTCAACAAGACAGAAGATGCCGTACCAGTATATAGAATCACAAATACCTCCGATGCATACGATGTCGTCAAAGAAGCTGACGGATTTGTAGTAACTGGTGAGCGAATCGAAAAATTCGCTAAACGTACTGATTTCGAAAACGATGAAGGCGTGCAGCGACTTCGAACAATTATGCGTAAAGCAGGCATAATGCACGAACTTATCCGTCAAGACATTAACCCAAATGACAAAATCTTCTTTGGTAACAATAAGGATGATTACATTGAGTATTAATATTAAGAAAGGTGATAAACTGGTTTAACTATGTCTGAGAGTTTATTTTTTTACGATCTAGAGACCACTGGTCTAAAAGCTAACCAAGACCGCATAATGCAATTTGCTGGACAACGCACCGATGCTGAATTCAACCTCGTAGGTGACCCAGTAAATATTATAGTCAAACAAACTCCCGATATGTTGCCAGCTCCAGAGGCCGTACTAGTAACTGGAATAACTCCTCAAAAAACCTTAGAAGAAGGTGTTACCGAAGCAGAATTTTTGAATGTTTTTCACAAAGATATTTGTACTAAAGGCACGACTTTTATAGGATTTAACAGCGTAAGTTTTGACGATGAATTTATGCGGAATGTTAATTATCGCAACTTTTATGACCCATATGAATGGCACTGGGACAAAGGCAACTCCAGATGGGACATCTTGGATCTGACCAGAATGACCAGAGCTCTTAGGCCAGATGGTATCGAATGGCCATTTAATGCCAAAGGCGAACCTGCCAACAAACTAGAATTGATTGCCGAAGCCAATGGACTAGTTCACGAAAATGCCCATGATGCTTTGAGTGATGTGTTGGCCACAATTGCAGTTGCCAAAATGATCAACGAAAAACAGCCAAGACTCCTTGACTACCAGTTCAATAATCGCAGCAAGGCTAGCCTAAAAGAATTCTTTAAGTCTAATAAAGACTTTTTGTATACTTCTGGCACAGTTTCCAAGGAATTTATGCACACTACCGCAATGACCGGTTTAGCCAAAATGGACGAAACAACTGTGTTGGCTTATGACCTCAGGTTTGACCCTGCCCAGTTTATGGACATGAGCTTAGAGCAAATAGTTGAAAGTATGCGTCCAGCCAAAGACCGTAGTGTCGATAAGCTACCAATCAAAACTATCAAGCTCAATAAATGCCCGGCAGTAGCTCCTATGGCCATTTTCAAAGATAGCGGCGTACAGGAACGAATAAAACTCGATCAAGAAACAATTGATAAAAATATAGCGCAATTAAATAGCGATCGTGGAAATTTCACTTCCAGAATTATCACCGCTCTAGAAATTATCGATAAAGAAAAACAAGAGCTATACAAAGAGCGAGACCTAAATGCCCCAGCCGAACAACAGATGTATTCTGATTTTATTGGCGTCTTCGATAAAACAGTTAGTTCTAGGTTACGTCACGCTAGTCCAGACGAGATAGGCGATTTCGCTAATCAATTCCATGACCAGCGTCTGCGAGATATGGTGCCGCTTTACAAAGCCCGTAACTATCCAAAATCTTTAACCTCAGACGAAATGCGCGCTTACGAAGATTATCGCAGAGAACAACTACTAGGTGGCGGCGAAAAAAGTCGAGCCGCTAAATACTTCAAGAGATTAGGCGAACTTGCCAACAAAGAAAATAAAACTCTCCAAGAAGATTACCTCCTTGAAGAGTTGAAATTATACGGCGAATCTATTTTGCCCGAAGATGTAGACGACTAGCGTGCATCGGATCTCTGTCTGCTGAATCCTGTTTTAGGTCTTCAGTAAAATAGCGATATACTGACGGCGCAAAGACGATTGCCATGATAGTGATTATTGCCCAAGCCTGAAAGCTTAGCTGAATGTTTGTGCCTGGGATTTGGCCCAGAACTAAATAGGTATACATAAATACACCCCCTTCTTTTACTTTAAATTGGCTGCTTTTTTAGCAAGCTTAATTTAACTAAATTATACACCTATTTGTCAGGGCGTCAATGATATTGCATTGTTGCTAATGCTTAGATTAGTAACATATTTCACTAGATTAGACATAAACAGGGCTAAACACTCGATTATTTGGTAATTTTCGTGTATAATTGATCGACTTACCAGGGAGGTAAAGTGTCAGATTTCATCACAGTAAAAGGTGCTCGCGAACATAACTTAAAAGATATTGATGTAAGCATTCCTAGAAACAAACTAGTAGTAATTACCGGCCTCAGTGGCTCAGGTAAATCTAGTTTAGCTTTTGATACCATTTATGCCGAAGGCCAGCGCCGCTACGTCGAGTCGCTTAGTTCATATGCCAGGCAGTTTTTAGGTCTCATGGAGAAGCCTGATGTTGATCAAATCGACGGTCTCAGCCCTGCAATCTCAATTGATCAAAAATCTACTTCCCGTAACCCTCGCTCAACAGTAGCTACAGTCACAGAAATATATGATTACCTAAGACTTTTATATGCACGCATCGGTGTTCCTCACTGTCCGGTTGATGGCAGTCCAGTTGTGCGCCAAACAACCACCGGCATAATTGATCAGATAGTTGCCTCAACAACAGATAAACGCATCATGGTGCTTGCGCCAGTAGTGATTGACAAAAAAGGCGCTTTCGAACATATCCCAGAACAATATCAGCGTGCTGGTTTTGCTAGAGTGCGGGTCGATAAAGTTGTCTATAGTATCGATGAATTTCCAGAGCTAGACAAAAACTATCGTCACTCAATTGAAGTGGTAGTCGATCGTCTAGTAAATGACGAGGACAGCCGTAGCCGTTTAGTGCAGTCAGTAGAACAGGCTTTAGATATTGCTGACGGCAAAGTCCTGATTCACCAGCCCGACACCGACGAAACAAGTCCATTTAGTTTGATGTACTCCTGCCCAGATCACCCGGATATCTCAATTCCAGAGCTCGAGCCACGAACATTTAGTTTTAACAGCCCCCACGGTGCTTGCCCGATCTGTACAGGCCTAGGCAGCAGGCTAGAGGTAGACCCCGAACTTGTCATCCCAAATGGTAATCTAACTATTGCTGAGGGTGCAATTCGCCCTTATAACCGAATTAATGTAGACAACTGGTACATGAAAAAGTTGCAAGCTGTAGCCGAGAAGTATAATTTCTCTTTGCATGTGCCAACTGGCCAGCTTACTCCTGAGCAGATGGAAGTTGTAATGTATGGAACTGGCAAAGAAACCTATAACGTTTCTTTGGGCAGCGGACGTAGTTTCGATACAACTTACGAAGGCGTAGTGAACAACCTAGAACGTCGACACAAAGAAACAGACAGCGAATTCATCAGACGCGACATAGAAAGATTCATGCAAGAAAAGCCTTGTCATGCATGCCATGGTCTAAGGCTAAAACCCGAAGTACTGGCTATAACTGTTGGCAAAGAGTCTATTATGGATGTCTGCCTGCTTTCAATTGATGATGCATTGAAGTGGTTCAAATCACTCAAACTAGATGCCAAAGAGACAAAAATTGCCGACATGATTCTAAAAGAAATCGGTGCACGTTTGCAGTTCCTGCAAGACGTCGGTCTAAATTATCTAAACTTACTGCGCAGTGCAGCAACACTGAGCGGCGGTGAAGCCCAAAGAATCCGCCTAGCTACCCAAATCGGTTCTGGTCTAATGGGCGTTCTGTATGTGCTAGATGAGCCAAGTATTGGTTTACACCAAAGAGACAACGAACGGTTAATCAAGACCCTTAAGCATCTGCGCGAGCTAGGCAATACCGTAATTGTTGTTGAGCATGATGAAGAAACCATCAAAACCGCCGATTATCTATTAGACATTGGTCCAGGAGCAGGCGTACATGGTGGTAAGGTTGTGGCGGCTGGAACCCCGACGGAAGTTATGAAGGTAAAAGAAAGCGTTACCGCCCAATATCTACAAGGAACCAAAAAAATTGCAGTACCCAAGAAACGCCGTCAGGGCAATGGCAAATCGTTGGTAGTAAAAGGTGCCCGCGAAAATAATTTACGCAATATTGATGCCGATATTCCTCTAGGCAAACTAGTAGTTGTCAGTGGTGTTAGTGGATCAGGTAAGTCTAGTTTGATTAACGATATCGTGGCCAAAGAATTGCAGGCTAGATTGCACCGTGCCAGCACGGTTCCTGGTAAACATGACGACATCGAAGGCATCAAGCAGCTAGATAAGGCAATTATCATCGACCAGTCGCCAATCGGCCGAACCCCAAGATCTAACCCGGCTACCTATACTGGACTTTTTACTCCAATCAGGGAATTATTCGCGAGTTTACCAGAAGCAAAACTGCGCGGATATTCAGCTGGTAGATTTAGTTTCAACGTCAAAGGTGGACGTTGTGAGAACTGCCGCGGTGACGGAATTATAAAAATCGAAATGCACTTTTTGCCTGACGTGTATGTGCCGTGCGAAGTATGTAACGGCAAACGCTACAACCGTGAAGCGCTAGAGATTCATTACAAGGGCAAGACAATCAGCGATATATTGAATATGACTTGTGACCAAGCTCTAGAATTTTTTGCAAATATTCCGGCGATTGCTCGCAAGCTTCAAACTCTTGTAGACGTTGGTATTGGTTACATTTCTCTCGGTCAATCAGCAACTACATTAAGTGGTGGCGAAGCCCAAAGAATCAAGCTAAGTAGCGAACTGTCTAGGCGTCCTACTGGCAAAACTCTATACATATTAGACGAACCTACCACCGGACTACATATGGCAGATGTCGACAAACTACTACATATGCTACATGCACTCGTAGACGCCGGTAACAGCATGATTGTCATAGAACACAACCTCGATGTTATCAAAAATGCTGACTGGCTGATTGATATGGGACCTGAGGGCGGTAATGGCGGTGGCAATATTGTAGCCGAAGGTACACCTGAGCAGGTTGCAAAAGTTGCTGCAAGCTACACCGGCCAATTCCTCAAAGACGTTCTCTAATTCGAATCGTTCTTCCGCGCCCGACTCTCAATAATAGATTTGATAAGGTGGTAAAAAGTTGGCCCTAGAGTAATTACCATTACTCCGCCCACAGCCAACATGATGTAGTGATCAATATTTGGAATCTTTGTACCAAAGAAATAGCCAATCATAGTAACTATGACTGCCCAAGCGATTATTCCAATGCCATCATAGACTACGTATTTTTTATAATCCATTTTCGCTACACCAGCTACTGGTGGTGCAAAGGTTCTAACGATAGGCACGAAATGCGCAAACAACATTGTTTTGTCGCCGTGCTTTTCATAAAATTGTTCGGCGCGTTGCACGTATTCTTGCCTAAAAACAAGGCCGTCTTTTTTCTTAAACAGACGCCTGCCGTAGCGTTTACCGATGTGATAACCAACATTATCTCCAGCAATTGCAGATACCGCTACTACTAATATAAGAGTCGCTAGGCTTAATTTACCTTGAGCTGCAAATACTCCTCCAGCAAGCAAAAGTGTATCTCCTGGGAAGAAAAATCCAATAAACATGCCACTTTCGGCGAAGATTATGGCCGCAATTAGTAATAGGCCACCGGCTTGGATTATTGAGTTTACGTCAAACATGCTTAATTAAGCTTAACTTTAATATGCTTTAAGGTCTAGTCAAAAGCGTCTGTTAATTTGGTTTGTAATCTGTTATAATAGCAAGTAAAGAAATTTAGGAGTATTAAAATTCAATGAGCCAAGACACAATCAGCCTCGATTTAGAGACACGTAAAATCACCGGTAAAGCCGTTAAGCACCTTCGCAAAGACGGTACCATACCTGCTGTAATCCATGACCATGGCAAAGATTCTGTACTTGTTCAAGGTAGCTATACCTCTATGTTCAAAGTGTGGCAAGCTGCTGGCAAGCACCACCCTGTAGAAATCAAAACTGCTGATAAAAAATATACTGCTCTAATCAAAACTGCTGATTTTGATCCTAAAAAACATCAACTAACCCACATTGTTTTCAACGCCGTAGACAAGAACCAAACCGTAGAAGCAGAAATTCCTGTGCATCCTAAATATGCTGAGGGTAATGAGTCTAGTCCAGCTGAGCGCAGTGGCTTTATCGTACTGAGTCAGTTAGAAAGCGTTACTGTAAAGGCTGTTCCATCAAAACTTCCAGATTTCCTAGAATATGACGCCGAAAAACTTATTGAAATTGGCGATCACGCTACAGTGGCCGATCTAATTATTCCTGAAGGCGTAGAATTCATTACAGAATTAGAGCATTCTATCGCCACAGTCTATGAGCCAAGTGCTCTTGCAGCTGCCAACGACGCTGCTGGTGGTGACGCCGAAGAAGAAATAGCCGAAGAAGCTGATCAAACCGAAGAAGCTGATGCGTCTAAGCCTGCTGAGAGCGAATCTAAATCAGAAGAAAAATCTGAATAAATAGATACGTAATAATTGAAAGCCGGAAATAGTGACATGGAAAATTCATCGTCAAGCACAACTCACCCGCAATCATCTCTCAGCCATGATATTCAGTTTAGCGAAGCAGACTTAGTAATACACTCCAAAGGCAAAATAGCAGCTAGCAAGAAGCGTAAGGCACACCAAGCTAATCTGCCAACAAAGAATCGTACACTTCTGGGCAAGGCCGCCATATCTGCCGAAAATATTAAATCCGAACAAGATACTAAGCAACAAATTGCAAAAATTGAAAAAATGAATCGTAGTGAGCTGCTTGCATTGGCAGTCGAGATAGATGTCGACGGCAGTAATTTACGAAAAATATACGACACCAAACTAATAAGCGAAAAGGGTCTGAAGCGCGCTTTAAAAGCCCACTTTAGCGACGAAAATATCAAGCAAGTATTAAGAGAAGAAATTATCCAAGAAAATTCCTTTTTAAATCCTGTTGGTTCAATAAACGACGATTCATTGTTAGTACAATTAAAGTCCAAGTTCTCCAATACTCGATTAATTGATGCAGTTATCGTTTCAGTAATCACAGCTTTGGTTGTTATCTTAATTTTGAAAATCACTAACGGCTAGACGGGTATAATAGTTATATGCAAAAGATTATTCTGTTTTATAAATTTGCCAACATGAGCGACCCTCAGGCTGTACTTTTATGGCAAAAAGCTTTGTGTCAAAAATTAGATCTACGGGGCCGAATTATAATTTCACCTCACGGCATCAACGCTACTTTGGGCGGAGATATTAAAGACCTGAAAAGCTATATAAAAGACACCAAAACTCTACCGGCATTTAAAGATACTAGCTTCAAATTGAGCGACGGCAAGCGCGAAGATTTTCCTAAGCTTTCAGCAAAAATCCGTAAAGAACTTGTAACATTTGGTATTGGCAATAAGCTAAAGGTCGACGATAAAGGCGTTGTAGGCGGAGGCAAGCACCTAAAGCCCAAACAACTCCATAAATTAGTGGAAGAAAAGGGTGACCAAGTGGTCTTTTTTGACGGTCGAAACGCCTTTGAGGCTGAAGTTGGTAAATTTAAGGATGCCGTAATACCAAGTGTTGAGCATACTCGCGATTTCTCTAAAGAACTGAAAAACCCCAAGTATAATTCAATCAAAGATAAGCCAGTTGTAACTTACTGCACCGGCGGTATTCGCTGTGAAGTTTTGACGGTTATGATGAAAGAAAACGGCTTCAAAGACGTTTATCAAATGGATGGTGGAATTGTGAAGTACGGCGAAGAATACAAAGATGATGGACTTTGGGAAGGTTCGTTATATGTATTCGACGACAGAATGGGAACAAAATTTAGCGATAAGGCCAAGGACATAGCTAGTTGTGTGCACTGTCATCACAAAACAAGTAATTATGAGAATTGCTCCAATAAATCCTGCAATAAATTGATAGTAGTTTGTGATGATTGCAAATCTATCAAAACACTATGTCCAAAATGTCAGAAAAGTTTGGTAACGGTTTAGCCGTGAGTCAAAAAATACAGAAAAAACTATCTGAACTTCCAAAAGAACCTGGTGTATATTTTCACAAAAATGAAGCCGGTGAGATTATTTATGTCGGCAAAGCTGCCAACTTACGAAATCGGGTTAGACAGTATTTCCAAAAATCTAGGGTTCGCGATCCCAAGACGGATGCTTTAGTAAATGAAATAGCCGATGTTGATTGGATGGTTGTAGAAAGCGAATTAGAGGCACTATTTTTGGAAGCTGAAATGGTACGCAGATATATGCCGCAATACAATATTTTGCTGAGAGATGATAAGTCACTGAGCTATATTCGGATTGATTACGACAGTAATTACCCGACAGTTACAACAACCAGACGGCCACTAGACGATGGAGCAAAATATTTTGGTCCATATTTTAGTGCCGCCAGTGTTCGCCAGGCTTTAAAGATTTTGCGAAGAATATTTCCTTTTGCAACCAGTAAAGCTAATGGCCAAAAAAGAGCTAGGCTTGATTACCACCTAGGCTTAGACCCTGGTCTTGAAGAGCAAAAAACAAGCCTTCAAAGTTACCGCTCAAATCTTAAAAAGTTGATTGCAATCATCGAGGGCAAGCGAGCATCAATCATTAAAGGCCTAGAAAAAGAAATGAAACTAGCTGCCAAGAGTCAAAATTTTGAACAAGCTACGGCACTACGTAATCAAATATTTGCACTGCAAAGTCTGAGTAAGCAAGTTGTATTTAGTGACAAAGAATTTTTAGATATTAGCAAAGATCATGCCCTAAATGAAGTAGTTAATTTATTAAGTTTGAGCAAGTTTCCACATCGTATCGAAGGATTTGATATTAGTCATATGCAGGGCAGTGATGTTGTTGCCAGTATGGTAGTGTTTACGAACGGCGTTAGCAATAAAGCCGAATACCGTAAATTCAAAACTAAAATAAATCATAACAACGACTTCTATAACATGAACGAAACTCTTACTAGACGCTTAAGTGAAAAAAATATTAAAGCATGGGGCACGCCCAGCCTTGTTTTGATCGACGGTGGTAAAGGCCAGCTTGATGCTGCCATTAAAGCTCGTGATGCAAAAAACATGACAAACATTCCTATGCTAGGACTTGCCAAGCGAGAAGAACAAATCATTATTCACAAAACGAAATCCAACCTAAATGTAGACGATCAAGTGCTGCACTCATTGAATGGCTACAAAACAGAATCAATTGATTATGTAGTTATCAATTTGCCACAAAATTCGAACTTAATTAAATTGCTACAAAGAATCAGGGACGAAAGCCATCGCTTTGCCGTTAGCTATCATAGCGTTCTAAAAACCAAACGCCAGACTGCAAGTGTCTTGGACGATATACCAACTGTGGGCCCAACAACTCGCAAAAAACTATTAAAACACTTCGGAAGCGTCAAACAAATTTCAATGGCTAGTGAAGATCAATTGGCAGATGTTATCGGCCATTCAAAGGCTAAGATTGTTTTTGAGTACTTAGCGCCCGATGCCACGTAATCAGTAATTCTTTGCTATAATTCAAAGCTGATTATGAAATCAAATTTCACCAGGGAGTTTTTTACAGGTAACCGCAAGCGACTTCGAGAGCTATTCACGGGCAAGGCTCCAATAGTTGTTAGCGCCAATGGTCTATTGCAAAAAAGCAGCGACAGCAGCTACCAGTTCGTTCAGGATGCCAATTTTTGGTATTTGTGCGGTATCGATGAACCAGATATCATCCTCGTGCTCGACAAAGATAAAGAATATTTAATTGTTCCTAAGCGAAGTGAATCTCGCGAAGCGTTCGATGGAGCGATAGACTACGATGAGCTTATAGAAAAGTCGGGCGTTGAATTGATCTACGATCACAACAAAGGCTGGGAACAACTAGAGTCTCGTATTAAAAAAGTTAAACACATCGCTACCGTGGCTGTACCGCCAGCTTATGTCGAACATTTTGGTATGTATACCAACCCAGCTCGTGCCAGCATGATTGATCGAATAAAAAATACCAATTCAGAAATTGAACTACTAGATATCTCTCCGCACCTTAGCCGTTTGCGTATGATCAAACAACCTCAAGAAATATCAGCCATCGAAGAGGCAATTGCTATAACAATTAAAAGTATTCGCGCAGCAACAAAGCCTGCAAAGCTGTCAAAGTATGAGCATGAATACGAAATCGAGGCCGAAATATCGCTAGGCTTCAGGAAAAACGGTGCCCGAGGCCATGTCTTTGAACCAATCGTAGCCAATGGTAGTAATGCTTGCGTAATTCACTACAGCGAGAATAGCGATCAACTTTCCAGCAAGGATCTTGTACTCATAGATGTTGGCGCCGAGTATGATCATTACGCTGCAGATATCACTCGTGTCGTTTCACTGTCTACACCTACTAAAAGACAGCAAGCCGTTTTTGACGCCGTACTGGATACTCAAGAATATGCTCTTAGTCTTTTGGGCCCTGGAGTGATTTTAAAAGAATACGAACAACAAGTAGAACAGTATATGGGTGAAAAACTACGGGAGCTTGGTCTGATCAAAACAATCGATCACGACAGCGTCAGAAAGTACTATCCATATTACTCATCACATTTCCTGGGTCTCAACTTGCACGATAATGGACTTTACGACAGACCGCTTGAAAGTGGAGTAGTAATAACTGTTGAGCCGGGCATACACATACCAGAGGAGGGGATTGGTATCAGACTAGAGGACGATGTACTGATAACAAAAAATGGTATAAAAAACCTATCACAAAAATTACCAAAAAGGTTATGCTAGTAGTAATGGATTTATCAGAAAAACCGGCAATTCGATTTTTAGTTAGGTGGCTAGTATGTGGCCTAGGGCTTTTTGTGGCAGCCAGTTTTTTGTCTGACAAAATAAGTTATGGTGATACATTTTGGGCAATAGCAATTTCTGGACTAGTACTGGCGGTGATTAATACGTTTATTAAGCCCGTCTTAGTAATCTTATCTTTGCCGGCGATAGTATTGTCACTCGGACTATTTATGATAGTGGTAAATGGCTTTACGGTTTACTTAGCTAGTATTCTTTACACACCTCTTCATGTAACTAATTTCTGGGCTGCAGCTTTTGCGGGCATCGTGATCGGGCTCGTGAATTACCTCGTCAGTGCAATACTCAAAGAACTGTAAACCCTAAAAAGGCTTTGACAGCTCCACTCCATTTAAGAGATAATGGTTGAGATGAGTATTTACAACTATTTAACTATCGCTACTGCAGCTTTCATGATTTTACTTATATTGGTTCAGACCCGAGGCGCTAGCTTGGGCGCTGGCTTAGGAGGCGCTGGAGAAGTTAATACCACTAGGCGCGGTACCGACAAAACCATTTTTCAGCTAACTATTATTACTGCACTTGTTTTCACCCTGTCGCTCATCTTGGGCGTAATGGTTAAATAACGAAAGCCGACAACAAATAAATGCAAACCAGACGCATAAAACTGCGTTTTCGCAGAAGGTTACGTAAGAGTCAACGACAGGTTGAAGATTTTAGCTCTGCTGCTGAAGAGAATATAGACAAACTGATTTTTAAAAGGTTTGGCAGACTAAACAAAGTAAGACGCTTCATTCTGAGTTGGATCTTACTAATGGTTCTTATTATCAGCGGACTTGTGATTCAAAACATCAAATTGAGCGGATATTATCAGACACTCAAAACAGTGCCGGGCGGTATTTATAAAGAAGGTGTGCTTGGCACATTCACTAATGCCAATCCTATTTATGCCACATCCAACGCCGATACTTCCGTGTCTAAGCTAGTATTTTCTGGGCTTTTTACTCTGGATAATAATGGCAACTTGATTGGAGACTTAGCAAAGAGCTATTCAGTAGACGACAAAGGAATAACCTACACAGTAACCCTAAAAGATAACTTGAAATGGCAGGATTCCCAGCCGCTTACAAGTAAGGACGTACTATACACTTACAAATCTATTCAAAACCCTGACGCTCAATCACCACTGCAAAGCAGTTGGCGAGACATAGATATTACTGCTCCAAATCCAAAAACAATTGTTTTTAGTCTAGCAAGCCCGCTAGCCTCATTTAAATACAGCATGACTAACGGTATAGTGCCAGAGCATATACTTGGCAGTGTACCGGCATATGATCTGCGCTCTGTCGACTTCAATACCTTGCATCCTATTGGATCCGGTCCATTTAGTTTCAAAGCACTACAAGTTGAGGGTGATAAAAAAGAAAATGCTGAAGAGCAAATTGCATTGTTACCGTTCAATGACTACGCTTTGGGTAAGCCCAATTTAGACGAGTTTATAGTAAATGTTTTTGCTTCCGAAGAGCAGTTAATTGACAACTTCAAATCCAAGCAGCTCGACGCCATTTACGGCTTAAACTACGTTCCAAAAAGTATCCAAAAAACCAAGAATGTAGAAGTATATAGTATTCCCCTCAAAGCCGCTTCAATGGTATTTTTCAAAACAACATCCCCAGGACCTCTTAGCAACCAGAAAGTCCGAAATGCCCTAGTTCAATCGGCCGATACAAAAGACATTATAGCTAGTCTTGGCTACCCAGCCAGAGCTGTTCGATCACCATTTCTAAGTGGTCAAGTGGGATACGACAAAACCCTTCTTCAACCCGGCTTCAACTTAAATAACGCCAAAAGTATTTTAGAATCTGACGGCTGGAAAATAGGTAAAAATAATATTCGCTATAAAGACAATAAGCCATTGGCGTTTTCGCTGAGCATTGCCGATACTCCGGAATCAAAAACTGTAGCCAAACAACTCCGCGCTCAATGGAAGGCAGTAGGTGCTGATGTGCAAATCCGTAGTGAAAGCCCGACAGATTTCCAGACTACAGTTGCCTACCATAGCTATGATGCTATTTTGTACGGCATTACTATTGGTCCCGATCCAGATGTATTCGTATATTGGGATAGCTCTCAAGCGGACATTCGATCATCAAGCAGGTTGAACCTTTCTGAATATAAAAACCCTGCAGCCGATACTTCTTTGGAGTCAGGACGGACCCGAATTGCACCTGAGGTCAGGGCGTTTAAATACAAGTCTTTCTTTCAAGCTTGGCAGCAAGATTCTCCGGCTCTCGCACTGTATCAGCCCCGTTTACTCTATATTACAAATGGGCATCTTTCGGGCTTGAGTACTAGTAGCGTTTCTTCTCCTGCCGAACGGTACAACAATGTATACGGCTGGCAAATCAAGCAAGCTAAAGTTACAAACTAGCGTACCTAGCTTGTCGTAGCCAGCCAGCTCTTGTAGAATACAAACGTTCTAGTTAACAAAATTTTTGCGGATATGGCGGAATCGGTAGACGCGCTAGCTTCAGAAGCTAGTGAGCATTAGCTCGTGGAGGTTCAAGTCCTCTTATCCGCACCAAATTTATCATCGAAAATATTACACTTTTTAGTCTTTTACCATAAGCAATCACATCCGTTTTGTGCTATTATTACATCTATAAAGCAAGAAAATGGAGACGATAATAATTAGTTATGAGTAAAGTTGCATACTACCTTCAAGAGCATTTAGTCGGTGAAGTAATGACTAGTACCGACGCCCGTCGATATTTTGCAACCGACGCCAGCATTTTGCAGCAGGCTCCAGCTCTTATCACTTATCCGCGCAACGAAAACGATGTCCGTAAAACCACTCGCTTCACC
>JBAXMV010000010.1:0-16492 GCA_037134095.1 bacterium
CTTCGGCCATATGTTCGTATTGTCTTTCATCCCAATATTTCAAATAGTTATGAGGTGGGTCGTTGTATTGATCGGCTTTCTTCTTTGTCTTTGTACTCATATTTCTCCTGATTATCTAATTATATCTTATGATTTTTCTACTAAAGCTGAATCTTTATAGGCTTTGCCTTTTCGAATAAGCAACCGATTGCTGCTGAAATCGCTGTCTTCGAATTGCTCTTTTGTTGATTTTTGTCCGTTTATGGATACTGCGTTGCCAGCAATTAGCCTTCGTGCTTCCGTATTGGACGATGCTAAGCCTGCCTCGGTTAAGGCGTCTACAACTGAACTAGTGGACACTACAGGTATTTCTGCCTTAAGAACTTCCAAGCTTTCGGAATCAACATCATTTAGAAATTTTTCTCCGGTAAGATATTGGGTTACGTTGATAGCTATCTTGCAGTTTTGAGGTCCGTGCACCCATGATGTTACTTCTTCGGCTAATTTTTTCTGAGCAATTCGTGCACCAGGATTTTGTTGGTGCTGCTCGAGTAATTCCTGTATTTGTTCCTTATTGAGGTCGGTGAAAATTTTCAGGTAAGTTTCCACACTGCTATCGTCTACATTAATCCAAAATTGGTAGAACTGCGTAGGAGTAGTTTTGCGAGGATCTAACCATATCGCACCTTCTTCGGTTTTGCCAAATTTAACACCTGTCTGTTGATTAATGATCAAAGGCATTGACAATACATTGGCTTCGCCGCCAGTCTTCCTTCGTACTAGATCAACACCGGCTATAGAATTACCCCACTGGTCTGAACCACAGATTTGAAGCGTAACTTGTTTGTCTTTATATAAGTGTAGATAGTCATAGGCTTGGATTAGTACGTAACTGAATTCGGCATATGATAAACCGGCGTTGTCGTCAGCCATTCTAGTGCTAACAAAATCCCTGCCCAGCATCTGTCGCATTGGTACACTTTTGCCGGTGTCTCGTAGAAAATCTAAAAAATTGATGTCTTTGAACCAGTCGTAGTTATCTACAATTTCAACTGAACCATCTTTGAATAGAGATTGGTATTGGGCAACTAGTCCTCGCTTGTTGGAATTAATTTCCTCAACTGTTTTCAGATCACGTTCGGCTTTTTTACCATCTGGGTCGCCGATCATGGCTGTGGCGCCACCTACAAGTAGTATCGCTTTATGTCCGTGCCTGATAAGACAATCAGCCATTTTGATACCTGCCAAATGCCCGATAGTCATCGAATCAGCACTGGGATCAACACCAAAATAAAAAGTAATAGACTCATTGTCTATATCTGATAGGTCTTTATAAGTTGTCTGGTTGACGTATCCGCGCCAACTAAGTTCTTCAGAGAGTTGCATTAATATTCCTTATGGATTGTTTATTTATATTAATCTAGATACTAAATATATTATAACCTAGTACGTTCGTCTTATGCACTTAAATAAATACATAATTCATCATAAAATAGACTTGTTTCTTGGTATTTTTGCTATAATTAGCGTTAGTATTTACTAGCTTTAGGAGTTTTTGTAAAAATCATATGAGTAAAACATCTGGCCGTCGTTCTAGAACTAGACAACCAAAAAATTCCGTTACTACAAAAAGTGGTAAGACTCTTAAAGTTAACCGCTCACTGACCGACAAAATCAAATCACGCAAAGCTGCACAAGCTGCAGAACGTGCCGCTTATCTCAGCACCCTGCCAAAAGATCGTATTAAAAGACTGATGTACCGGCTCCAACCTGAACGTATGGCCAAATACTGGTTCAGCCGTGAGGGCGGCATCATGGCTCTCAAAATTATCGGCATTGCCATATTAATAGGCTTCTTTTTGACAGTCGGCTTATTTGCCTATTACCGCAAAGATCTACCTCAGATTAAAGACATTTCAGGCAATAAAATCGGTGGCAGTATCACTTATTATGACCGTAGTGGCAACACCGTACTCTGGCAGGATTATGATGCTGTGAAAAGAATTCCAGTAGATGGCGACAAGATCTCTCCTTTCATGAAGAACGCTACAGTTGCTATCGAAGACAAAGACTTTTATAAACACGGTGCCTTCGACACCAGAGGTATTATGCGTGCGGCGTATCATAATATATCTGGCGCATCTGGCAGTGTTCAGGGTGGTTCTACTATTACTCAACAGCTAGTTAAGCTCAACGAAAACTGGACCGATAACCGCACTATAACCAGAAAAGTTAAAGAGCTTATTTTGGCTGTCGAGTTGGAAAGAGAATATTCAAAAAGTGATGTACTCACTGGTTACTTGAATGTAGCACCTTATGGTGGTGTGGAATACGGCGTAGAGAGCGCAGCTAGGGATTATTTCCAGACAACTGCCAAAGATTTAACGCTTGCACAGGCAACTATGCTAGCAGCTATTCCGCAAGCACCTAGTTATTATTCTCCTTATGCCAGCAGCAAATATAATCAGGCAGTGATTTCTGATACATTCAATCGAGATGCTCTAATAGGTAGGCAGCACTATATTTTAGATCAAATGGTTAAACAGGGCTTCATCACAAAAGCCCAAGCCGATGAAGCGAAAAATGTAGACGTACTAGCTCAGATACACGAACAAGCACCTAAATTCCAGGGGATCAAAGCACCTTATTTCGTATTATCTGCCAAGCAGGAACTACAACAGCGCTACGGCTCAAAACTAGTAGACAGAGGTGGCTGGAGAGTAACTACAACCATGGACATGAAGCTTCAAGACAAAGCCGAAAGTCTTATTGCCGCCAACAAGAATAATGCCAAACGCAATGGTGCCGACGAGGAAGCCATGGTTAACGAAGATGTCACTAATGGGCAGATTGTATCACTCGTAGGTGGAGTTGATTTCAATGATCCTGATCACGGACAGAACAACTACGCATCGGGTGTATTAATACCACCAGGTTCAAGTTTCAAACCATATGACTATGCGACATTGATCAACAACAATAATAACGTAGGAGCTGGTTCAGTTCTTTACGACGAGCAAGGTACTCTACCTGGATATCCTTGTACTAATAAACAACTGCCTAAACAGGGTGGCAACTGCTTGCAAGATTACGACTTCAAGTATCCAGGTGCCATAACCCTACGCTATGCACTAGGCGGTTCTAGAAACGTTCCCGCTGTAAAAGCTATGCTCTCAGCTGTTCCTAATGATAATTCTCCAGGAAAAGTTAACTCAATTAACAAAGTTATTAGCACGGCATCTGATATGATGGACAACCCTTATTTGCAGTCCAAAAAGAAGAAAGCCTACAACTGCTACTACGACGAAGCTCTGACAAAGACAACCCAGTGTTATGGTGCGTCTGCGATTGGCGATGGCGCATTCCTATATCTCGATGATCATGTAAACGGTATTTCTACTTTGGCTCGAATGGGCAAAGCGATACCTAAAACATACCTGCTTAAAGTATCGAATTCTGCCGGTAAAACATTGCTGGAGTTCAAACAGCCCAAGGCTACTCAAGTACTTAAGCCAGATACAGCCTACATAGTTAACGATATGGCGAGCGATCCTAAGGCAAGCTATTTGCCTGGTAGCTGTACTGACCAAAACTGTACTACACTCGGTGGTGGTGGTTACAAGTTCCAGAGATACAAAGGATGGCATTTTGCAGTCAAAACTGGTACTACCAATGATGGTTACGATGGCTTGATGACAAGCTGGTCAACAAAGTATGCAACTGTCAGCTGGGTCGGGCATCACACCCGTCGCGTCACACTAACTACGTCTATGGAACGATTGACAGAGCCATTGACACGTGGCTGGATGGAATATGCTCACCAGGATCTCAAGCCAGTTAACTGGACACAGCCTTCTACAGTTAAGACTGCTCCGGCATTCATAGTGCGTAACCATATAGGTCTTGGAAGTATTGAGCCAAGTCCTGCCACAGATCTATTCCCAGGACACTATATAGGTGGCGGAACGAGTAAAAAATCTTCCCAGGTTATAGATAAGGTTTCCAATAAACTTGCAACAAGCTGTACACCTCCAGCTGCTAAAGAAACTGCCTACAATGCTAACGCTGCGTCATGGAATATAGATATCTTCAAGGGTGGCCGCCAAAATATTGGTTCAAGCTCGAAAGGTACAAGCTCTTCCAGCAGTTCCAGCGGTAATGATGATGTTCATAATTGTTCCGATAGCCCTCCTACAGTTACGCTTACAGCACCTAGTAACTGCGATGTCAGCTGTACTATTACTGCTACTGTGACTCAAGGCACTCACCCTCTCAGTGACCCTAAATATGCTCAGTTCCCAGGCAGGTTAACCTTTACCCTAAACGGCAATACAATAAATACATCTGACGTATCTGATTCACCGACAACTATTTCATTTACATATCGTCCAGCTGAAAGTGGCAGCGGGACATTAACAGCTACTGTTACGGATAGCGTGCTCTACTCAGCTAGTCAGAGTTCAAGACTGAATTACACTGCACCGCAGAAAATAAGCTTAATATCTCCAAACAACGGAGACAATGTCGGAGCTTCAGTTCCAGTTTCTTGGTCTGGTGGCACAGGTTCTTACACCTTGTATCTGAATAACTCTCCATGGGGTGGCTGCCAGAATACAACAGCTACCAGCTGCGTGATAACAGTACCAGTCGGCAATAGTAGCATTTATGTTCGTACTCCTGACGATCAAACTGGCACAGTTACTGTTACTAGATAAAGTTATTGGTTGATTTTACGTTTCTAGAAATTGATTGAGTGCGCTGCGCACGTCTTTGACGGGCATTAAGTTAGCTATTTTTTTGCCGGTTCTTTGGCCTGGACCAATCGCTCCTTCGAATCCTAATTTGCTGGCCTCAGATATGCGTCGTTCGACGTAAGGTACGTGCCTGATTTCACCAGATAATCCAACTTCACCAAATACTACGGCATTCTTTTTTAACTGCATACCTTTGGCCGCTGAACCGATTGCCATACATATAGCAAGATCCGCAGCCGGTTCCTTGATCTGCATTCCACCAACAATATTTATGTACACGTCATACTCACCGAGCTTGAGCTTAGAACGTCTTTCTAGCATGGCAATCAGTAAATTGAGCCTGTTTAAATCATAGCCGCTTGCTGCTCGCTTAGGGTAACCGTAGCTAGTCTTATTGACTAACGCCTGGACTTCTACAAGTAACGGTCTGGTGCCTTCTAGAGTGGCTAACACTACCGATCCATCACTAGCCTGTCTCTCGGCAAGTAATGCTGCGGATGGATTCTTGACAGGCAATAAGCCTTTCTCAGCCATCTCAAATATGCCGGTTTCATCAGTAGACCCAAATCTGTTTTTAACGGCTCTTAGGAGCTTAAAACCACCGTAGCGGTCACCTTCTAGCTGCAACACCACGTCAACAACATGCTCGAGTACTTTAGGGCCAGCAATATAGCCCTCTTTAGTTACATGTCCGACAATGATTACTGCGGTGTTGCTTTGTTTAGCTGCTAACGTTATAAGCTGTGTGCTATTTGTTATTTGCGATACTGTACCTGCGGCGGATGTTATGGCACTGCAAACAAGTGTTTGGATCGAATCAACAATAACTAAGTTTTCTGATCCTGACGCAATAGTGGCAGCTATGTCATCTGCTGAATTACTGGTTGCAATCTTTAGTTGTGAGCGTTGAACACCTAAGCGTTCAGCTCGAAGCCCTATTTGATGAGATGATTCTTCGCCGCTAATGTAGAGAACGGAGCTGTGAGCAGCTATCTCATAGGCTACTTGCAATAACAATGTGCTCTTGCCTATACCCGGTTGTCCGGCTATCAGATTTACACTTCCCGGTACAACCCCACCACCAAAAACATTATCTATTTCTGGTATTTTAGTGGCTAAACGAGGCTGATCTTTGCGCGCAGATGCTTTTACTGTATCGGCTTGGATGATCTTGCCGGAACTGCTGCTACCGCCAATAGACATAGCAGTAACTTGCTCAATTATGGTGTTCCACTCACCGCACTGTTGGCACTTACCACTCCAGCTAGCACTGATAGCTCCGCAATTATTACAAACGTAATTAGATTTTGATTTTTTAGCCAAAATAACTCCTATATTTAAGTCTATTTTAGCACTTGATCATTAATTATTGATTAATTGGCTTAGCTGTCGGCTGAAGGTTCTGGATTAACTGAGTTTCTTCTAGAACAATCGCATTGCGTTCGGCCACTAGAGCATTGTGCTTGTTAATTAACGACTGCACTAAGTTAACTTTTCGATTGTAGGCGTAAACCATGTTATTGAAATAATCTACATTGGCATTGTAGGCACCGTAGTTACCACTATTTTTGTATGAATTCATTGTGCTTTCAAGGGCATTTATATTATTGAGCTCGGCTGTTAGCTGATCTTCGTAATTATTAATCTGGGTTTTATAGCTAGCTAATTGAGCATCATCGGCCGCTATTTTGTCCTTACGAGATGTAAATTCATTTTGATATTTTTGGCTATAGGCAACTACTTTAGATCTGTCGATGAAGTATTTCTTGTAGTATTGCTCTAAGTTAGCGGGCAGTGCCGCTATTTCTGTACCAAAAATTGAATGCATTTCGTTAGTTATCTCACCAGGTTCGCTTTGTTTATAGGCGTCCAGAGTATCTAATATTCTTTGATCGGTGATAGTCTTGGCGTAATCATTTAGCATTTTATTGACCGAGTCTTTTTCTGATGAACTGAGGCGATCATATTCTGCGTGAAGCATTTCGTGAGCAGCTGTGACTTGCTCGACGCCTTCGAGCCTAGGGTCATTCACGTCAAGTAGATATATACCCTTCTGGTTGCCATGATAGCAGCCCAGAATGATGGTTTTTTCTTGCGAGTTTGTAGGGCAATTTTTTGTAAATTCGGCGCTACTGGTGATGATAGGTTTATTTACGTAAAATACTTTTTTACTACTTGGGTTCAAGCTGATTTGATCTGCAATAGTAGCCACAGTTACAGGCGGAGTATAGTCTCTGAGTGCCCACCAATCAAAAATATTCTGCCTATTGGAGAGAGCAATAAATATTAAGATCAATATCGCTAATACAGTAATGCTAGCAAGAGGCGATGAATTGCCTCTGTAATTTCTGGTATTTTTATTACTCTTTGGTTGTTTCATAGGTTAACTGACCTTTTTTGGCAGTTACCTGAATAATATCACCCAATGCGTATCTATCGTCAAGTAAATCAGTTGCTAACTGGTCTTCGATTGTGTCTTGAATTAATCTCCTAAGTGGTCGAACACCGTTTTTGGAATCATAGCCATTGTCCAGTAAGTAGTTCTTGGCAGCAGTTGATAGAACTACGCTTAATCCTTTGCGCTGTAGCCTAGACTTTAGCTCATCAACTTGCAAATCTATAATTTTGAATATGTCTTTTTGGGTTAAAGCCCTAAATACTATAGTTTTGTCTATTCTGTTGATTAATTCTGGGCGAAGTAATTTTTTGAGTTCTCCGACAACTTGTTCTTTGTTGGTTTCGTGTAGCGCAGCTAGATCTTTGAGTTCGCCCGCCTGTGTAGCGCGAAAACCAAAGCTAGCCTCTTTTTGAAGCTTTTGAGCGCCAATATTGCTGGTCATAATCACGATAGTATTTGTGAAATCAATTTTACGGCCTTTAGCATCTGTAAGGTAGCCATCTTCTAGCATTTGTAACATCATATTGAATACATCAGGGTGGGCTTTTTCGATTTCATCAAACAGCACAAGGCTGTAAGGTTGTCGCCTAATTTTGTCTGTTAATTGACCACCTTCTTCGTAACCGATATAGCCAGCTGGGGCACCTACAAGTCGTGAAACATTGTGATGCTCACCAAATTCACTCATGTCAATTTTAATTAATGAATTTTCGTTTCCAAAGAATTCTTTAGCCAGCACTCTTGCTAATTCAGTTTTACCAACTCCGGTAGGCCCTAGGAATACGAATGAACCGATCGGACGTTTCTCGGTGCCGATACCGCTTCTATTACGCCTGATAGCTTTAGATACGGCCTCTACGGCTTCTGACTGGCCGATAATATGCTTGCCTAAAGTCTTTTCAAGATTAAGCAAATATTTTGCTTCACTCTTGATTACTTTGTTCACAGGAACGCCTGTCATTCTGGCAATTACATCAGCCAGATCTTCGCTGCTAACAATTAGTCGTTTGGTTTGCTTCTTGTTGGCATGAGCTGCTTTTAATTCTTCATTAATCTGTGAGGCACGAGTTTTTTCTTTGGCTGCTCGTTCATAGTCTTCGGCATCTACAGCATCTTCGATTCTTGTATTAACTAGTTTAAGTTCTTTCTGTAGACGTCTTACTTCTGGGCTAGTTGTGCCTTTATCAACTCGTAGGTGGGCTGATGTTTCATCGATTAGATCGATGGCCTTGTCTGGCATAAAACGATCATTTATGTATCTTTTAGAGAGTGTTACCGCATCTTCCAAAACTTCATCATTTAACTTAACGCCGTGGAAATCTTCATAATGCCGTTTGAGTCCTTTAAGAATTGCTAAAGTTTCACCTGGAGTTGTTTCTGGTACTTGAATAGGTTGGAAGCGACGTTCCAAGGCAGCATCTTTTTCTATATGTTTAGTGTATTCATCTGTTGTGGTAGCACCGATTACTTGAATTTTGCCTCTCGCTAGTGCTGGTTTCAAAATATTGCCAGCATCCATTGCGCCTTCGGCAGCACCGGCTCCAACAATAAGATGAAGCTCATCAATAAATACTATAGTGCTGGAATCTTTTTCTAATTCAGCCATAACTTTTTTGAGTCGTTCTTCGAATTCTCCGCGATATTTGGTGCCAGCAATCATACCAGCTAAATCAAGCATCACAATTCGTTTATCTAGCAAGCTATCCGGAACGTCCTCTGCAACAATACGCTGCGCCAAACCTTCTGCAATTGCTGTTTTTCCTACTCCTGGCTCGCCAATTAAAACAGGATTGTTTTTAGTCCTTCTGTTGAGAATTGTGATCATTCGTTTAATTTGATTCTCACGTCCAACAACTGGGTCTAACTTACCTTCTCTAGCCTGAGCAGTGATATCGCTACCATAAAAATCTAGAGCAGTTTTGCGTGCTTTTTTATTGCCTCTACGGCCACCTAATGCTTGATCGCTGTCGTCATATTGCTGTCTGTTCATGAACTGTTCAAGCTCATTGGTCATTTGAATAATATTGATATTCATATCACGTAGCAGTATTGTGGCACGGGCATTTTTTTGCGTGAGAATACTGTAGACAATATGTTCTGTACCGCAGAAATCTTGTGAATAATCTTGGGCAATATCGTAAGCCATTTTCAATGTCAGTTTAGCTGTTTCGCTTAGGCCCTTGGCGCCGACGTTAATAACAAGTGTTTGCGGAGTTAAATTGAGTGCCACTCTTGCGCGGTCTAAAGTAACGCCAGCACCATCAAGAACTTTATGCCCCATTGATCCTTCTTGAGCTAATACTCCAAGCAGTAAGTGTTCGGTACCTACGTATGCACTGCCAAAACTACGAGCTAATGCATCAGCATGCTTGAGACTCTGCAATGCATTATTAGATAAATGGTTCAAGAATTCTTGAAAATCGGGTGTGCTTGGCATCATTATTACCGCCTTTTGTTAGTAACGATTAAACGTTAATTACATAATACCACTTGGCACTCTAGCGTCAAGAGTGCCAAATGATATTTTTAACAGATGTATATAATATTATCTGATTATTCGCCGTGTTCTTCGATGCTGGCTAGTAAGCTGTTTTCGAGATCACTTTTTTTCTTGAGTTTCGGTTGCTTTGGAAGTGTTGTAGTTGCAACTCGATCTTCGTGTTGTTCGTGTGTTTCGTTCTGTTCTTTCTGTTCGTTCTCTTCACTTACTGGAGCGTCAGTTTTGTCAGCTTCGATATCTAGTTCATATTCAGTTAGCTTGCTTGCTAAACGTACATTTTGTCCGCTTTTGCCAATCGCAATACTCAACTGATCTTCAGGCACTATTACGCGAGCTTTCTTTTCTTTCTTGTCTAATACTACTTTGGAAACTTTAGTAGGGCTCAATGCATTAGTGATATATTCTTCGATATCATCGCTATAAACAATGATGTCGATTTTTTCTTGTTCGCCTACTTCGCCCATGACTGCGTTGACGCGAGTACCATGGCCGCCCACAAAAGTTCCTACAGGATCAACACCCGGAACATTAGATGCTACAGCTATTTTACTGCGAACACCGGCTTCACGGCTGATACCTTTTATTTCGACAGCACCGTTTTCCATTTCAGGTACTTCTGATCTAAAAAGCCATTCAATAAACTCAGTATTACCGCGAGATACTACAAGCTGTGGACCTCTAAATCCGCGTTCAACATCTTTTAAGAACACTTTTAGGCGCTGACCAGGATGGTAGCGTTCACCTTGTATTTGTTCACTACGAGGCAGGATACCTTGGGCATGACCTAGGTCGATACGCACGATGTTGCCTTCAACTCGAGCTACTGTTGCGTTGATAACTGTTCCGATTTTATCTTCGTATTCAGCCATCACGATTTCGCGTTCAGCTTCTCTTAAGCGCTGCAACACAACTTGCTTTGCAGTTTGAGCTGCAACGCGGCCAAAAGTCTTAGCTTGTTCATGTACTTCGATTTGGTCGCCAACTTTGGCGTCTTTTTTGCGTACACTGGCTTCTTTAAGACTGATTTCATAGGAAGGATGTTCTACTTTTTCAACTATGTCTTTAGTAATGTAGGCATCAACATCACCAGTATTGAGGTTCATGTTAACGCGAATTTCTTGTTCGCGATCACCATAATCACGCCTGTAAGCAGCGGCTAAAGCCTGCTCCACTACATCTTTGACTGTTTCTTCTGGTAAGTTTTTTTCTTCAGCAATTGTGCGTATGGCAACTGCTAGTTGTTTCATATCTAGGTCCATATTGTTTCGCCTTTCTTTTTAAGATTTAATATGTGCTTTGAATATCTGTATATATGAAAAAAGCCGACCACTTCGGCCGGACTTACTAATGATTATACGTGCTCCCGGACTATTAGTCAATTGGTGCCCCATAAAAAAGCCATGCTAAACTAGATAATAATATGCCAAAAAAAGTAAATCGACTGCACAGACAGTTCAGCCCAAAGAATTATAATTTATCACTAGACATAAACTCTGACGATCTTACGTTTAGCGGAAGTGTAGCGATACAAGGCAACCGAACGGGTAGGCCATCTAAGCGAATCACTTTCCATCAAAAAGATTTAAAAATTAATTCGGCCGAAATTATTCATCACTCAAAAGATGGTGATTCCAATATTAAAATCAGCCGGATCAATACACATAAATCACTCGATGAAGTAAGGCTACATAGCGACAGCCTAATTGGTCATGGTGAATACACAGTAGTAATTAATTTTTCTGGAATTATAACTAAGCCTATGAATGGTATTTACCCATGCTTTTTCAAACACCTCGGAAAAGATAAGAAATTAATCGCTACTCAATTTGAAAGCCACCATGCCCGAGAAGCCTTTCCTTGCATCGATGAACCGGAAGCTAAGGCCACGTATGACCTGACGCTTATCAGTGCGGCTGGTGAAACTGTTCTTTCTAACACGCCAGTTAAAAATCAAGATTCTTCGCAGGGCAAATTAACTACCGTTTTCGAAACAACTCCCAAAATGTCTAGCTACCTTTTGGCGTTTGTAATTGGGGATATAAAAAGCCAGCAAGCTAAAACCAAAAATGGCGTGGTAGTAAGCTCCTACGCAACTCCGGACTACGAAAAAAGCCTAGGATTTAGCGTGGATGTAGCCGTCAAAGTCTTAGAGTTTTTCGAAGATTATTTCGGAGTTAAGTATCCCTTACAAAAACTCGATATGGTTGCCTTACCTGATTTTAGTTCTGGGGCCATGGAAAATTGGGGCCTTGTAACCTACCGTGAGTCAGTAATGCTAGTTGATGAGAACTCTACAGGCATCGAAACTAAGCAGCATGTAGCACTTGTTGTAGCACACGAACTATCTCACCAATGGTTCGGTAATCTAGTGACTATGAGCTGGTGGGATGATTTGTGGCTCAATGAAAGTTTTGCCAATATGATGGAGTATCGGGCAGTAGACGAAATATTTCCAGAATGGAAGATCTTTGAAACATTTGTGGGGCATGAGGGTATTAGCGCCAGACGCCGTGACAGCTTACGAGATGTACAGCCAGTGCATTGCCAGGTAAACCACCCAGATGAAATTAGTACACTATTTGATCCATCGATTGTTTATGCCAAAGGCGGTACTTTGCTATATATGTTGATGAATTACATAGGTGAAGCAGCCTTCAGAAAAGGACTAAAAGATTATTTCCTGAAACATCAATATGGCAATACCGAAGCAAATGATTTGTGGTCTAGTTTAAGTGCTGCAAGTGGCGAGAACATTGGTGACTTAATGCACAATTGGCTGAGCCATCCAGGCTTCCCTATTGTTGAAGTGGATTGGTTACCGGGAGATAACAAAGTTGCGCTCAACCAAACTCGGTTTGATAGCCAAGCTGAGATGGTAAACAATTCAACCATCTGGCAAGTTCCCTTGGCCAGTAATAATGATTTACAAAACAACCTATTGAGTAAACAGCGTATGAGCACAACTATCAAAGATACTCCGAGCAAAGCGCTGATATTAAATAGCGAAGGTAAAAGTTATTTTTTGCCAAAATACACTAACAAAGAACATCTTCAAGATATAATCGGCGGTATTAAGGGAAATAAAGTAAGTTCGATAGACAAATTACTGTTACTTGATAACTACAACCTAATGCAACGTGCAGGCTACGTCAAAACTATTGATTTATTGAACCTAGTCAGTGCTTACGAAAATGAAACTAATGAAAATGTATGGGCTTCGCTGACAATGGCTCTGGCTGAAGCTAGAAGATTGATAGAACCAGACTCTAAAGAAGACAATAAGCTAGATATTTTATCTGACAAATTGGTTGCTAAGCTAGTAGCTAAACTTGGCTGGGATGATAATGACGATGATAGTGCGCAAACCTTACAGCTACGAGGACTGGTGTATTCCATAGCCATATCGGCAAAAAATCCTAAGCTAATTGACGAAGCTTTATCTAAATTTCAACAGCTCAAATCACCGGCAGACTTATCCCCAAGTACAAGGTCTGTAATTTATGCTTGCGCAGCAAGATATGGTGATGACGATGCCTTTGATAAATTACTCGGCATGTACAGCAGCGACATAAGTGCTGACGACAAAGAAGAAGTTGCCGGTGCGTTATGTGGCGTAAAAGACACAAAGAGAATCAATACACTCATCGATATACTAAAAACCGACACGATAAGAAGACAAAATCTGATTAGTTGGTGGGCTTCATTACTCAGAAATCGCTACAGCCGGGACTCGTCATGGGCTTGGCTCGAAAAAAACTGGGATTGGGCCGAAAAAGAATTCTCGAGCGATAAAAGTTTTAGTTATTTCGCCAGGATAGCTGGAAGCATCTTTAGCAAACAGGGTGAATTGGATAAATTCAAGAAGTTCTTTTCTGATAAACAAACGATAGTAGCTCTAAATAGAGACATCACTCTTGCCCAACAGGAAATCGCCGGCAGAGTACAGTGGCGCAAACGAAATCAACAAGAAGTACAAAACTGGTTAATGAAAATTTAATAAACGTTTTCTATAAAACCGAGTACTGAATATTTACTGCCAGCAATTTCTACGGCAGACAACATATATTCGCCTCGATACTTATTCTCATCAACCCACACCCATGCACCAAGGCGCATTTTCTTCAATTTGGCATCTGTTATAGCGTCAATACCACTACCCTGATCATCATTTTTGCGGTATTTAACTTCTATAAAATGGATTGCATTATTTTTTGTTGCAATAATATCTATTTCACACCTTGGGCGGCGCCAATTTTGTTCTAATATTTTGAAACCACGCATTTCTAGATAGGCTCTAGCTGCAGCTTCTGCCTTGCGGCCAATTTCTGTTGTGCTCATACTTCCGCTAATTGTAGCAGAATGATATGTTAGGCTTCAGATTTTTCTTCGCTAGGAGTATCTTGTGATTCAGCTTTAGCGGCTTTCGCCTCTTCAGCAGCTAATTTTTTAGCTTCAGCTGCGGCAGCTTTTTCTGCTTCTTCGGCTTTTTTGGCTTCTACTGCGGCGATTATTTCGTCTGCGGAGTTATTTACTGTATCTTTGTCAAAATCAACAGCACTTAGGCGAGCAGCTTTACCGGTGCGATCACGCATATAAGATAAGTAGTTACGGCGTACCTTGCTTCTTTTAGTAACTTCAACTTTAACTACAAGAGGACTATGTAGTAAGAAGCTTTTTTCGACGCCAATACCACTAGCTATGCGACGCACTGTTATACGGCTAGTATGTGAACCTTTGTTGTCGGTTCGGATAACTAGGCCTTGAAAAATCTGAATACGCTCTTTGGCGCCTTCACGGATTTTTTGATGGACTTTAACCGTATCACCACTGCGAACGTCTACGACTGCGGGCTTCTTGTATTTCTCACTAATTTTTTGAACTACACTTTGCATATTCGACCAATTGTACAGTAATTACCCCTATTATGCAAGGGTTCAAAGCATGTTTTCTTCTAGCCTACTACTCTATATATTTCGTCTAGCGTAGTTTCGCCAGAAATGACTCTGAGCATACCGTATTGAAGCATCGACAACATACCTGACTGAACGGCCGCCTCTTCGATAGTCTGAGTTGAAACCATAGCTTTTGGATTTTCTAGTAGATCACGCAATTTAGCACTCATAGTGAATTGCTCGCGAATTGCAATTTGACCCTTGAAGCCAAATGGGTTTTCGGCAGACTTACCTGGTTTGTACAGCTTGAGCCCGTCTAGGTTAGGTTTCTGGAACTTATCGGGAAGAGTGTCAATTACTTCAGTTATCTTCTTCCATTCGGCTTCAGTAGGCTGATATGGCTGTTTTATGGAGTCGTCGAGTTTACGTACAAGTCTTTGCGCCATCACAAGTCTAATGGCACTCACAAATAACGGATTTTGGCCTATGATTTCAGAGATCCTGGTTAAGGCGGCTGATGCTGATGAGGCGTGGAATGTAGCTAGTACTAAATGGCCAGTTAATGCCGCTTGCAACGCTGTTTTAGCAGTATCCATGTCGCGAATTTCTCCCACCATCACAATATCTGGATCTAGGCGGAGTACCGCGCGGAGTTTATCGGCAAAGCTGTCATCATTTCCACCTTCTGAGGACTTAATAGATACCTGAGTAATACCAGGAAATTGGTACTCCACGGGGTCTTCTAGAGTAATAATCTTGCGGTCTTCGGTGTTTAGAGTATTGAGCATAGAGTAAAGCGTTGTGGTCTTACCAGAGCCGGTTGGGCCAACTACCATCACTAGTCCGCTAGGTTTTGCGATAATATCGTCGACGACCTGTCTTTCTAGCTTATTAAGCCCTAATCGCTCCAATGTATACATCGATCGGTCCATGTTGAATAATCTCATCACAACATCCATGCCATTGATAGTAGGAACGGTTTCCAGACGAACATTCACATCAACGACTGTTCCGTCAGCCATCGTTACTTTTTGAGCAATATGTCCCTGTTGGGCTTCATCAGATGAAGTAGAAACATTACCAGCACTGGCGATAGCAGATATCAGGGAGCGGTATTTGTCTAAGCTTAGCTTGGCAATGGGGTGTAATACGCCGTCAATACGCAGCCTGATGCGCACATCATTAACCTGTGTTTCTAGGTGTATATCTGATGAATTAAGCTTATGAGCTTGGGCTACCAGGTAAGCCAGCATGTCGTCGGCTCGAACTTGTTCTAGGATTGAAGAAATTTCACCTATCATTGAACTGGTTTCGGCTTGATTGATTGAGATGTCTTTGTATTCAACCTTGGCTGGAGGGTCATATAGCAACATGTATTCTCTAAAACCTGCGTCTGAAATAATGGAGAATGCTAGTCTCTGATCCTGGAATCGCTGCACAAGTGACTGCATCGTTTGCTGAGAAGTGGTAGTCGTCACCCCAAACAGAACATTACTCTTATCGGCATGGACCGGTATAACTCTGAATTGGCGAAGCTCGGCTACAGACAATATGTCTTTGTAGAGAACTTTGTCTTTTATCTGTGAAGTATCTACATAATCCATGCCCAGCACTCTAGCGCGGTGCTGCGTGGAACGTTCTTCATCTAGACGGGCATCTTGGCTCATATAACTACATTATAAAGCATAAGCACTCAGATGAGGTATAGTATGTAGTCATGAAATGTATTATCTTAATAGCCCATAATTTACGCAGCGCCCATAACGTTGGGTCCTTACTCAGAACAGCTGATGCCATGGGTGTTTCCAAGGTGTATCTTACTGGCTACAGTCCGTATCCGAAATCTGAAAATGACAGCCGGTTACCACATTTAGCCTTGAAAATAGATAAAAATATAGCCAAAACTGCCCTAGGTGCAGAGGAGAATATCGACTGGGAACATAACGACTCATTAGATGCCATAATGGAT
>JBAXMV010000011.1:0-16222 GCA_037134095.1 bacterium
TTCAAAGATTCTGCTATGTCTTACCAACCCAATATTGTAATATTTAGTGATATTTTTAAAATCAACTTTTCCTAATATCGTTACATTTTGATATTTTTCAATTGATTGATTAAAATCATCTTTAGATATCCCAATTAGTTTAAATTTAATATTTGGTAAATATTGCTGCTTAGCCAGTAAGCTGTCATCTTGCCAATTTAATGATTGCCAAATGGCCTCAGTCAAAAACGGTGCGAAAGGATGAGTCAGTAGCAAACATTCTTTGAGGATTCGTGCCAAAAATTCGTCGCTGTTCAAGGACTTGTTGGCTTCTATGTACCAGTCTGCAACATCATCCCAAACAAAGTGATAAAGGGTTTCGTAGGCTTCCCCAAACTTGTATTGCTCAAGGGCATCGCTTATCGATTTCTTTGTATCTTTGAGTCTGCTAGCTACCCAGTGATCGGCAGTAGTTATTGGCGCCACATCGTCGGAATATTTGAAGTTTTCAGGCAGCGTATTTTCTATAAATCGTGAAATATTCCAGAGCTTGTTGCAGAAATTGCGTGCAGCAATTATCTTGGGCTCACCAAATGGTTGGTTGCGTCCGGCTGTTTGACCAGAGATGACTCCCATACGCACTGCGTCTGAGCCATATTTATCGATGTAGTCCATTGGGTTTACTACATTGCCCTTGCTCTTGCTCATTTTTTTGCCGTGTTGATCAACTACCATACCGTGCATGTAAACGTCTTTGAATGGAACTTCCCCAGTTACGTAGAGGCCAAACATTATCATGCGACTAACCCAGGGGTAGAGTATGTCAAAACCGGTCTCCATAACACTTAGCGGATAGTATTTTTTGAACTTTTCGCTATCAGGGTAACCCAGAGTTACGTAAGGCCATGAACTGCTGCTAAACCAGGTGTCAAATACGTCGTTGTCGCGGGCGTATTTTTTGCCATCAACTTCGATATATTCTTGATCAACGCGTTCGTCATAAATCCAATCATCTTCATTGTCTACATTTTGAAATGCAGGAATTGGTATACCCCAGGCTATTTGACGACTAATGTTCCAGTCTTTGAGCTGGCCCAAATATTCAATCAATTGTCGTTGTTTTACCTCTGGGTAGAATTTAATTTCATTATTTTTTAATACTTTTATGGCCCTCTCAGCCAAAGGTTTCATATCTATGAACCACTGTTCTTTGAGCAGGGGCTCAATAACGGTATCGCATTTATAGCAGTGGCCGACGCTATGGCTGATATCTTCTATTTTTCTGATAAGTTTTTGCGATTCTAAGTCGGCAACTACTTTCTTGCGTGCTTCTTTTACAGATAGACCTCGGTATGCTTCGGGCGCTTCATCCGTTATTTTGCCCTTATGATCAATTACTGTAATTCTTGGCAAATCATGTCTTTCGCCAACTTCAAAGTCGTTAAAATCATGAGCTGGGGTTACTTTTACGGCACCTGTTCCGTATTCTTTGTCTACAAACTCATCGGCTATTACTGGTAATTCCCTGCTTGTCAGAGGCAGGTGAACTGTTTTGCCTATAAATTTAGCGTAGCGCTTGTCATCTAGACTAACTGCTACGGCAGTATCTCCAAGCAAAGTTTCAGGCCTAGTGGTAGCAACTACTATCTCCCCTCCCCCATCCGTTAATGGATATGCGATATGCCATAAGTGACCTTTTTCGTCGCTGTGATCAACTTCAATGTCAGAGAAACCTGTGCCGTGGTAGGTGCAGTAATTAACCAGTCTTTCACCTCTGTAAATCAGCCCTTCTTGCCACATTTTTTTAAATGTCGCATAGGCTAAATCTGTAACGTTCTTATCTAATGAGAAGGTAAATGAATCCCAGTCTACACTGGCTCCAATTTTTTTGACCTGCCCTTCTAGATTTTGGCGATTTTGAGCTACAAAATCCCAAACTTGGCTGTATAACTGTTCACGTGAAAAATCAAAGCGACTTTTGCCCTGCGCTTCTAGCTGTTTCTCAAATACAACCCAGGTTTCAAAGCCAGCATGATCAGCCCCGGGTACTAGTAGTGCACTGTCCCCTTTCAATCGGTGATGACGAACAGCAATATCTTCAATTGCTAAGGTTAAGGCGTGTCCAATATGAAGATTTCCATTAGCGTTAGGAGGCGGCACAACAATGCTGTATGGGTTCCCTTCTTTTGCAGGGGTGAAAGCTTGATTTTTCTCCCATAATGCGTAAATACCATGCTCGTGATCGCTAGCTTCGTATATTTTTTGTAATTTCATAACTTGGTTACATAATAACACCTTAAATCGTATGAATAAACAGGGTAAATACATTGACTAATACGGTGTTTTGTAGTAGAATAACCAAATGTCGGTGGAAAAAAACATTTCACATGAAGCTTTTGGTTCATCTTATGCTACAGATGAGCCTGTTATAAGCAACTTATACACCTCTGTTGGCAATCATGAGGGCAAGGCGATACTGCTTGGCAATATGGAAGAGGGAACAGGGTACACACTTTCGAAGTTGCATGACTTGGTGATGGCACCACAAGGAACAGACCCTGTATCTGTTGGGGCAAATACCAACCCTTATAGGTGGGTGCGTCATTCTCTGCATCCTCATGGGATGGTAGAAGAAGAGCATGTAGTTGATAGAACTTATTATTTATCAGAGGTAGGACGCAGGGAAGGGCAGCCATTTGTAGGTTGGCAACTTGATTTATCACTTAATTCACCAGAAGCCATTAGCCTCAGAGGTTTGTTTGGGATGACTAAGACTAGAAGTGGCAAGACTACAACGCCTCCAATTGATAGGTTAAACATCTACAAACAGATAGCCGAGAGCGGCCAACTTAGCCTCAACGAATTGGACGATAAGATCAATATCCCAAGAGGTACTATTATCAATAACCTCAACTGGA
This sequence comes from bacterium, assembly GCA_037134095.1. Lineage (GTDB taxonomy): Bacteria > Patescibacteriota > Saccharimonadia > Saccharimonadales > UBA4665 > RGVC01. The sequence continues at coordinate 2,898 of JBAXMV010000011.1, forward strand.
TGGACGAAAACGGCGTAATCGAATACAACAGCATAGATTTTAAGACAGTAGATGAAACCATCGATTATGAAATAGTTAATGATTTTACTCTGTACGCGAACGGTGGAAGTATGCGAGAAGCAGTCTTTGGAACAATCCTGGCGATGCAAAAAGACAGCAAAAAATCCTTTTCTAAACTTGAATTCATAGAAGCTGCCAAGATGCTTTATCCAGACAAAGAACTTGATCAAGCAAAAAGTCGCAAAAGTGCATTAAGAATTTTACGAGAACTAGTAGAGGAAAATCACCTTACAAAAAAAGTTAATGAAAAAGTTAATGAACATGAAATTTCATTAAATCCAGAAATGAGAACAGTGGTCAGTAGACTATTAGAAATTGCCGACGGCATGGCGCAAGACGATAAAGATTTCCGCGAAGAAGGCAATAACAAGCTGCGCAATATTCTAGGTAGCGGAGAGCAGGTGCAACATTTAGTGCAAAAAGCCGTCAAAGCTTCACCCGAAGCTAACTCAAAAAGCTTGATGATTAGGACACGAGAAATCGAATCATTTTTGGCTAGCGCAGGTGCAGCAACTATTTCTGAAGTTACGTATCAGCTGAGCGACAAGGGAATAACCAAGTCAGCTATACGAGAAACATTAGCTCACCTAAAAGCAACCGGCAAAGCAATTTCGCACAGCAAACACGGCGAACACCTCTGGACCTTGCTAAGCTAATTACATACTAAGACTTGGCTCTACAGATAGAGCATAGGCGTCAGCTGGGGTTTGATGATATTCGGCCTTGAAGCAACCGAGGGTGGCTATCATGGCAGCATTATCGGTACAAAGTTTGATATCTGGACAGGTTAGCTCAACAGGCAGGGCTTCATTTAGCATTCTGCGCAGTTCTAGATTGGCGGCAACGCCTCCAGCCAGCACCACACTAGCTGGATTAAACTCTTCAAACGCCAGTTTAGCTTTGTCGACGACAGTTTCTAGGGCGATGCGTTGGAAACTAGCTGCAATATTGGCCTTCTGAGCCTCAGAGAGCCTACCAGGCAGTTGCGTAGAAGGGAAGTCGTAACTTTCACCTATTTCAGACTGAGCAAGCCTCAAAACCGCTGTTTTCAAGCCAGAGAAACTAAAATCATATTTGTTCATCTTGGCTTTTGGCAATTTATAGCTTTTAGGATCACCATTTTTTGCGGACTCAGCAATTGCCGGACCGCCAGGGTAGGGGAGCCCAACGATTTTTGCTACCTTATCAAAAGCTTCGCCAATTGCGTCATCTTGAGTTTGCCCGAGCAATCTGTAATCAAAGTGATTTTCAAATAAGGCTAGTTGCGTGTGCCCGCCAGAAACGATAACTGCCAGCAGGGGAAAAGCTGGTTGATTGTGCACGGTTGCCAAGCCTGTAACAGATGACTGAGTGATAAAGCTGGCATAGACATGAGCCATCACATGATTAATGTCGTATAACGGTTTTTTGTGCACGATAGCTAAAGTCCTGGCAGTCATTACACCAATTAGTAAGCTTCCGCCGAGACCTGCACCGTTGGTTACAGCAATGCCGTCGATATCGTCCCAGGTGCAATCGGCCTCTGTTAGAGCCTGATTAATAACCGGTAAAATTACCTCAATATGGCTACGAGCAGCTACTTCCGGCACCACACCACCGTAGACAGCATGCAAATCACTGCTACTAGCAACAACGCTGCTAAGCAGATTGTTGCCATTTTCTACGACTGCCGCGGCTGTTTCGTCACAACTACTCTCTATTCCAAGGATACGCATATTTAACAGAATATCACGACCTTACCTTCGGGGATTTATAAGTTATACTAAAAGTTAATGAATATTAAAAAAACCATTAAAAAATTCATACCACGAAATTTATTCTGGCGCATTGAACCATACGGGCATTTAGTAGAAGCAGTTTTCTATAATATTATTAACGGCTTTCCGGCTCGCGGCATGAAAGTAATTGGGGTTACCGGCACTAACGGCAAGACCACAACATCTTTCATGATTCAAAAAATGCTCACCGAGTCGGGCGTAAAATCTGGTCTGATGAGTACCGTGGGATATGGGGTCGGAGACGATATTCAGCCACAAATTCACCATATGACAAACGTCAGTGTGCCGGAACTTATGCAGCGACTCAAATGGATGAAAAGCCAAAATGTAGAATGGCTAGTGCTAGAAACCACTTCGCACGCCTTGGCACAAAATCGTGTCTGGGGAGTGCCATATTCAATAGCGGTGCTAACCAATCTGACTCATGAGCACCTAGATTATCACCGAACATTCGAGCGATACCGTGACGCCAAACGCAAACTTTTCAAACTCGCAAATCGCAACAAAAAAGGGCTTCGACTAGGAATTATCAACGCCGAAGACAAATCAGCCAGCTATTTCGCCGGCGATATCAAAAACACCATATTATACGGCGTAAAACAGGGCAACATGCGAGCCTCACAAGTTAAGCTCGACCCCTCAGGAAGTACCTATGCAGCGTCTTTCGAAGGAGAAAACTACGAAATAAAATGCCACATACCAGGCAGCTTTAATGTCTATAACTCACTGGCTGTAGTGGCCGTTGGTAAAGCCGTAGGACTGACTAAACAACAAATAGAAAAGGGCATTGGCGCTCTCAAAGAAGTCGAGGGCCGCATGACAATAATCGACGAAGGACAAGACTTCGACGTAATTGTAGATTTTGCCCACACCCCAGATAGTTTCGAAAAACTTTTCAAAGATCTCAAGCCCGTTGTTAAAGGCAAGTTGATAGTAATGTTCGGATCAGCCGGTAGGCGCGATGAAGCTAAACGAGCAGTGCAGGGTGAATTGGCCGGAAAATATGCCGACGAAGTGATAATAACAGAGGAAGACGACCGCGACGTAGACGGCAACCAAATACTCGATCAAATAGCTGCGGGCGCCATCAAAGCAGGTAAAACTATAGATAAAGACCTATTTAAAATACTCAACAGAACCAAGGCCATAAACTTTGCAATTCAGCGCGCCTCCCAAGGAGACACTTTATTACTCCTAGGAAAAGGACACGAAAAAACCATCGAAAGAGCTGACGGTGAACACCCCTGGGATGAGATAGGCTCAGCCAAAAAAGCACTAGCAAAAAGTTGACAAAAATGGTATACTATTGGCATGTCAAACGAGATACGTCACACATTTATAGGCATTAATCCAGAAAAACCTTCAACAGAGGTGAATCCGGAGTCTGTTAATGAAGCAAAATCCTGGATTCTACAGGCTTTGTCTAAAGCACTAGAAAACGACAAAGAAATAATCGAGGAAGCTAAGTACGAGCTATCTCAAAACCAGCCTAGTATTATTGACGACATCACTGAGCAGGCCAATTATCTAAGACAAGAGTCTGAGCTTACTGGCCGCATAGTAGAAGTAGAAAGCATCACTAAACACGTAGTCGACCTAATGATTCAATTAGATGAAGCCACCGTGCAGCTAAATGAAATAAAAACTCAGCTCGAAGAAAGATCTCAGTAAGGAAATCTGTTAAGCTGTAGATTAACTTAATTATTATTTATGGAAAATTTCTCACCAGCTAAGCCCAATGATCAACCAAGTACAGAAGTTATTTTTGAGGCTTCTTTAGAATATTTGGGCCAAGAAGACACCGATACCTATCAAGATATATACCAAGAGGCAACATCAGAAGATCAAAGAGAAGAAATTCTGCAAACGATACTAGATGAAATCTCTGAAGTCCACGCCTGGAGCAGTAAACTCGAACAATATGAAGCTTACGTTAATGCTGCTAAGCAAACTAAGCAAGAATATAGCCAAACGGTGGCGGAGCTTAAGCTACCTAATGAAATTTATGAAGTAATAATGACTCAAAATGTTGAGCTAGACGCTTCTAAAATTGGCTGGATTCCAGGCGATGAAAAAATTGAGCTTGAAGCAGAACGCTGCGAATATCAAGGTCAGACATTTTGGGTGGCCTCTATAACTGACCAGCAAAAAGTAACTAGTGAAGCTTACAACAAATTAGAAAAACAGGGCATTGCCGATAAATTAATGGGCAGTATCAAAGCATCTGCCGGTGTAGTGTTCTTGCAAAATCTTACTTCTGGATCTGGTAGCTTGCGACCAATGTCAAAGAGCAAAGGTTCCAAAAAACGCGCTCATACTATCGATACCGAATATCCTAGTTACAAAATTGACGTTCAGGGTACGAATAACCGAGCAATTCTATTGCTACCCGAAAAGATCGACAACCAACCTCTACTAGTTGTTACGGCTTTGTATGACCACGAAGACGACGGCAAAATATATAACGTCTTAAACGATTAATTATTAAAAGTTAAGAGTAAGAGTGGTGCAGCGAATAGAGCCGCCACCTTTTTTTAGTTCGGGCAGGTCTAAGGCAATAGTTTTGAGCCCGTGCGCTTCTAGGTTTTTTTGAAATTCTGGCGCACCGCTATTCATGATTACGGTTTCTCCCGTAGAAACTAAATTCAGCGCAAAAGCTCCTAAAGTTTCACGTTTGGAGACAGTAATTTTATCTATCCCCTCAAGATTTTTTAGTAGTTTGCGACTGTCGCTTTTAAATACATCGGGGCAGTAGGCAATCAGGCCTTTTGTTGTGGAGCTTGGCCATTTCAGCACCGCTAAAGCCAGGTCGATGTCATAAGTTGGGCTGTCTGGCCATCCGGTAACTTTGTTGGTTTTTGCCATGCCAAATAAATTTCTTGCGGGCTTTGTCTGCAAGGCAATTACGTTACTAAAACCCAGTTGCTCCAGATGCTTATGGGCATTTTTGGTGGTTCTAAACGGCGACTGAGTAAACACCATGTCACCACATGGCAGGGCATCGCCTTGGCCACTAAATCGTTCAATTTCTGCTGGCAAAATAATTGGTTCTAGCCCTTGATTCTTGATTGCTTCAAGAGCATAGGCTTCTTCGGGTTTTCGGCTGTTTGGCAATCTCGACATCAAGGCTTTTCCATCTTTTACCAATGCCCAATTAGCGGTGTATACACCGTCCTGGCAATTTTGCGGCGGAGCAATCTTGATTACTTTAATGCCAGCCGATTCAAGAGCTTGCTGGATACTTTTGTGTTCCAAGGTAGCAGCTGCAACATTCACAGGCACTTGATCATTCATAAGAACATTAATTGCGCTTTGGTCGTCAAAATAATCGGCGCCAGACATCAATACTGTTCTATTCATACTGCTATAAATAGTAGTCTAATATTGCCTAAACTGCTAATACTTGACCTGTTTTTGGCACTCTGATACTCTGAGTGCTAGAAGCAGTTTTCAAAACTGAAAATCTATAAATGGAGGTTCAAATGAGCGCATTAAATCCTATTGGAGATTACTTGGTGGCAGTCAGTGAAGAGGCGGCATCTAAAACCGCAAGCGGCCTATTTTTGCCCGAACAAGCCCAAGAAAAACCCAAAACTGCCAAGGTAATTGCCGTCGGCAAAGACACCAGGCACATAAAAGTAGGGGATCGAATAGTTTATAAATCCTACAGCACAACAGATGTAAAAGTAGACAGCAAAGACTATATTTTAGTTAAAGAAGAAGATGTCCTAGCGACAGTTAAATAAGGAGATTTTATTTATGGCTAAGAAAGTATTTTATGACGAGGATGCCCGCAGAAGAGTACTAGGCGGAGCTGAAATTCTCTATAACGCCGTCAAAACTACTATGGGACCAAAAGGTCGCAACGTAGTCATTAGCAAAAGCTATGGATCACCAACTGTTACTCATGACGGAGTCACTGTAGCTAAGGGAGTTGAGCTGGATGATGTTGATGATGAAACTCTAGGCTACAAAGTTGGGGCTGAACTTATCAAACAAGCGGCCTCAAAGATGAATGATGTGGCTGGAGACGGCACCACCACCGTGACTGTATTGACCTACAATATTTTGAACGAAGCCAACAAACTTATTGCTACTGGGCACAATCCCATGCTGCTCAGGAGGGGATTAGAGGCTGCAGCAACAGATGTAATCAAAAAACTTGCGACTAAATCCGAAGATATTAAAGGCAAGAAAAATAGAGTCGCAGAAGTGGCCACCATATCTGCCGGCGACGCCGAAATAGGCCGTTTGATTGCAGACGTTATCGCCAAAATTGGCAAAGACGGCGTAGTAACCGTCGAAGAAGGCAGGGGACTGCTATTGGAATCCGAAGTAGTCGAAGGTTTTACATTCGATAAAGGTTTTGTGAGTCCATACATGGTTACCGATACAGCTCGCATGGAAGCAATTTATGACAAAGCCGCAATCGTCATAACCGACAAAAAAATATCTAGTATTCAAGAGTTTTTGCCAATGCTAGAAAAGCTAGCTCAAACCGGAAAAAAAGACCTAGTTTTGATTGCTGATGATGTCGAGGGTGAGGCTTTAGGAACTCTAGTGCTAAACCGCCTCAAAGGAGTATTTAACACTGTGGCTATCAAGGCGCCATCCTTTGGCGATCGCCGCCAAGATGTCTTAAACGATATCGCAATACTTACTGGCGCGACTGTCATTACCGAAGACCAAGGTATGAATTTTGAAAATGTCGATCTAAAGGTCGTTGGTTCAGCACGCAAGGTTATAGTCACCAAAGACGAGACTACAATCATCGAAGGCGGTGGCTCGACTACGGCCGTGAATTCTCGAATCAAGCAACTAAACGCCCAAATTGTTGAAGCCGAAAGTTCGTACGACAAAGAAGCTTTAGAGAAACGACGCGCCGCACTTTCTGGCAAAGTTGCCGTCATAAAAGTAGGCGGAGCAACCGAAACCGAAATCGAAGAAAAGAAGTACCGCGTAGACGATGCCGTAGCAGCAGTAAAAGCCGCACTAGATGAAGGTATCGTGCCAGGTGGCGGCGTAACGCTTGTAGACTTAGCTGGCAAAATCAAAATCGAAGGCAACGACAGTGCCGCAGCAGGTGCTCAACTTCTCAAAAACGCTCTCGAGCAGCCTTTTAGGATACTGCTTACCAATGCTGGTCTGAACGCCGACGAATGGCTTCCTCAGGTCAAGGCAGGCAAAGACGGATTTGGCGTAGATGTCAGCAACCCAACCAAATTAATTGATCTAAAAGCAGCTGGAGTAATTGATCCGGCTCGCGTTACCAAAGAAGCTATTCAAAATTCTGTTTCTATAGCTGGAACGGCCATGACTATGGGTGCCTTAGTTGTAGATGTGCCAAAACCCGAAAAAACCGAAATGCCAGGCATGAATGGCATGGGCGCAATGATGTAATCATTGCAAAATAGTGTAAATTACTGTATAATTAGTTTTCCTATGGAAAAGCAGCCAAACCTTGATTCTAAAATAACCAAACGCGTTGAAAATGACGAAGATTACAGTGGTTATGTTGACTCAATTACTGATTTAATCTTCACAGTCGGTACTCTAGAGGCAGTATTGGACGCCTATTCAAAAAACGAAGCTTTTACTCCAGCAAAAAACGTATTTGAGATACAGGAACTTTTACCAACCAAAAAAGGTGAAATATACAATAGGGTTGATCAAGCTATTGACCGTATTAAGACAATTGCCATTGAAGAAATAGATTTGTTACCTTCAGAAGACTAAAGTATTATTTTTTATCACCAGGCAGATCTTGTCTGCGTCGAAAAGATGAAGCATTTTGCTTACGACCAGAGGGTGTGTTCTGTATTAACCATTTTTTTGCTTCTAATTCTCGCTCGTTTTCACTGCGAAGTAATGATCCAGGGACAAAATCTACTATTTCACCATCTGTATTGAATGTTAGAAAGTATCCTGTGACTGATTTATCACGCTCCGTAACTCTTTTTTGTACTAGTTCTGTAAGTACTCGTTTTCTTAATTCAGGATTATCCTCAGTAGATAAATCTTGATCTTCACTGACATTTCTAACTAATTCGAATGAGTCTAGTGCATGTTCTGCAAGGGTTTTTTTGTCTTTGGTTGTCACATTTTCTGCTAACTCTATTCGCGCCAGAGTCCTATCATCGCCGTCTGTATCTTTTGTAATACGTTCTAGTTCCTCATGAACTTTTGGGCTGTCAACTACTACACTGTCGTCGATAAATGCTCGATATTGTTCTTTCATGTTTTACCTTTTTATTTTTATTGAACTTGTATATATACTAGCATAAACAGTATAAATAGTCAATAACAAGCTATGTTTTGGAAGTTTGCGTAAAATAATTTATTTCGTTAACTACGTCGAGTAATGCTTGGGCTCGCTTAGACTCATCTGTAATGCGTCGAGCAGCCTCGTAGGCGTCTTGAATTAAGCTTTGATCGTCACTGGCTTGAATCATCATCATCGTTACTTTGAACTTCTCTTCGGGTGTTTGTTCTAGATGCTTTATTAGGGGCGATAACTCACTTAAGGCTTGCTGTTTGATTATACCTAAATCATTTTCTTTAGCAGGTTCTGGAGGTTGATCTGGCGCAGGCGGGGTCACCGCGTCGTTAATTGGAGTTCCGGGATGCTGCCAATCATCTTCCATCGGGCCTTGGGGCATGATTTCAGAACCTTCGCTAACACTTTTTAAGGCTTCTTCTATCTTATGATCAGGGATTTTCTGATCATCTGTATTGTCTTGGTGCCCAAACATTCGTTCCCCTTATGTATAAAATAATTTTATCATATTCAAGCTGTAATTTTTTAATATGAGCAAGTATGTCTACCTATTTTGTTATAAACTAGTTGAATGATTGATGATTTAAAACAACTACACAACCTAGACAAACAAGATGCCCTAGGTGTCGCCGAGAAGCAATACCAGCAACTTGAGCAGAAATACCAAGTAAATATACAAAAAACTACAGCCGACAACATCGTGGTTGCCGGCATGGGCGGCTCAGCGCTGGCAGCAGCAATAAGCCTTAGCTGGCCGGCACATAATTTGCCGTTCCAGATTGTTCGTGGCTACGATATCCCTGGCTACGTAAACGAAAAAACTTTTTTTATTGCATCAAGCTATTCAGGCAATACCGAAGAAACTTTGGCAGCCCTAGAGCAAGCCGAGGCCAAAAAAGCTCAAATAGCTATCATCTCGTCTGGTGGCAAACTGGCAGAAATAGCAGCCCAAAAAGGCTATCCACTAATCAGCCTGCCTGCATCTATGCAGCCCCGTTACGCTGTTTTGTACGGTTTGAAAGGACTTATGACTCTCCTCGACGCAGCAGGTTTGATTTCTGACCCGAATGCCCTGAGCGAGCTCGAGGCAGCTTCAGGCTTTTTGCAAAAAGCTACATCCAGCTGGATATCTACCGTACCAGCCAAAGATAATTTAGCGAAACAAATAGCCCAAGAGGTCATCGGCAAGTCTGTGGTAATTTATTCTGGACCCAAACTAGCCCCAGCAGGCTACAAATGGAAGATTAGTTTCAATGAAAACGCCAAGCAAGTGGCCTGGTGCAATCAATTTCCAGAGTTTAACCACAATGAGTTTATCGGCTGGTCAAAGCAACCTACGCATAAACCATATGCCGTGATTGATTTACGATCCAATTTAGAAAATGATCGAGTAAACAAAAGATTCGAAGTTTCAGAAAGACTATTATCAGGCCTTAGGCCATCACCAATTCGTGTTGATGCTCAAGGAGAAAATCTACTAGAGCAACTTCTATGGATCGTTGCACTGGGTGATTTCGTGTCATTATATGCGGCAATTTTGGGTGGAATCGATCCAACCCCAGTCGATTTAATTGAAAATCTCAAGAAGTTACTAGAAGATTAGCACTACTACTTTCTAGATTGCTTGTTATACTGAAAAAAGTATGACCAAGCAGAGGAAGCCGTGGACTGATTATTTATGGGCGCTGGCAATCAGTAGTGGCGTCAGCATTATTCTTTATGTATATGCAGCGCTACGCAATGACAGCCTAGCTTTTAATTACCTAGTTTGGAATCTTATTTTAGCTTGGATCCCACTATTGCTCGCTATTCGTTTAAGCATGGTGTTGGCGGATAAGCTGTGGTCTAGCTGGGAAGCAATGCTTACCAGTGTGTTATGGTTATTTTTCTTGCCAAATAGCTTCTACATGATCACCGATTATATCCACTTACAAGAAGTAGTTAGGTTTGATTTGCTCTACGACACACTGATGTTTACCTCGTTTATATTCACCGGTGTAGTACTTGGATTTACGAGCCTTGTCCTCGTGCATGCGCAACTCAGAAAACGCTTTACCAACCGCACTTCATCTTTGAGCATTGGTTTGATACTTTTGCTTTGTAGTTTCGGAATATATATTGGCAGAGATTTACGCTGGAACAGCTGGGATGTTTTAACCAATCCAGGCGGCTTATTATTCGATATAACAGATAGACTAACAAATATTTCAGCCTATCCTCAAATGATACTTACTGTCACCACGTTTACGGTCTTACTGATAAGTTTGTACCGGCTGCTTTGGTATGGGGCAGGCTTGGCTCGCAATTTTGATATAAAAAATATTAGCTAGCATCAAAAACACCTATATAATATATGAATATGAAAAGGGAAATCGAAAAAATTATAGCTCAGGCTGTGAAAACAGCTTTTGACACGCAGGTCGAAGTTGAATTGAGTCGTCCAGAAGAAAAATTCGGAGATTATTCTACCAATGTGGCTATGCAACTAGCATCTGAGCTACAAAAAAACCCAAGGCAGATTGCCGAAGAACTAGTCGGCCACATACAAGATAATTCAAGTGACATTTTTAGTGACGTGAGTATTGCTGGGGCAGGGTTTATCAATCTTACCCTCACAGACAAGTCAATTATCGAAGCGGCAAGCAAAAAGCCCGAGAAACCTTTAGCCGATCAAACCATAGTAACCGAGTATTCAGACCCTAACCCATTCAAAATTTTGCATGCCGGGCACTTGTATACGAGTATTGTTGGCGACGCAATTTCTAATCTTCTGGAAAACGCTGGCGCCGATGTGCACCGTGTCAATTTCGGTGGCGACGTAGGGCTACACGTAGCAAAAAATATGTGGTCTATGATTCAGACTCTGGGCGGTGAAAACCCCGATAAACTCTCTGAAATTGATGAAAACAATAGAGCCCAATGGATGGCCGATAACTACATAAAAGGCACCAACGCTTATGAAGAGAATGACGATGCCAAACAAGAAATAGTTGTCCTAAATAAAAAGATTTATGAGATACACAATTCCAATGACCATGACTCAAACCTAGCTAAAATTTATTGGACCTGTCGCCAGTGGAGCTACGATTATTTTGATGAATTTTACGCGCAAATAGGCAGCAAGTTCGAGAAGTACTATCCAGAAAGCCAAACTGCTCCAATTGGTTTGCAAACAGTCAAAAAACATATTGGATCAGTATACGAAGAAAGTGACGGAGCGATAATTTTTGATGGCGATAAGTACGGACTCCACACCCGTGTTTTCATAAACAGTGAAGGTCTGCCCACATACGAAGCAAAAGACGTCGGCTTAATTATGCTAAAGAAAAGTGACTACAATTTTGATAAATCAGTAGTTATTACGGGTAATGAAATCGACCAGTACATGAAGGTTGTACTCAAGAGCATCGAGCAGTACGAGCCTGAACTTGTGCAGGCAACTACTCACCTAACTCATGGCATGGTCAAGCTCCAAGGCGGTGAAAAAATGAGCAGCCGAAAAGGCAATATTCTAAAAGCCGATGATGTACTCAAAGCAGCCGCCGCAGCCAGCCAGCAACTACATGGCAAAGAGTCGGCAGAAACAGTCATGGGCGCTGTTAAGTACGCTTTTTTGAAGCATCGCATGGGCGGCGACATAGTGTATGACCCTAAAGAATCGGTCAGCGTAGAGGGCAATAGCGGACCTTATTTGCAGTACGCACATGCCCGAGCAAGATCCATTATCCGAAAAGCCGACAATCCCGATTCTGCCCAAATAGTATTACCAGAAAATGAATCTCTCAATTCCGAAGAGAGGTCTTTGGTACGTAAGATATCTGAATTCCCTGAAGTTGTTGCAGCTGCAACCGACGAACTTATGCCGCATCACATTTGTACTTATTTGTATGAATTGGCTCAAAATTTCAACCGTTTTTATGAGAACAATCAGGTTATTGGTGATCAGCGTCAGGCATTGCGACTTAGCCTAGTAAGGGTATATAGTAATGTCCTAAGCAGTGGATTAAAATTACTCGGAATTAGTGCTCCGGAAGAAATGTAGAAAGGACAATTATGCCAGCAAGAAATGTTAGAAAAAGTCAGGCAAATGTCGCAGCAAGTGGCGGCCCCATTAGTCTTAAGAAACCAAAAAGCAAAAGACAACCTCGTCCAAGTGCAGTTGCAGCTGTTGCCCAAGAAATAAATCCAGCCCATGGATTTGTGAAATTCTTGCGAGAGCAGGGAGTGGTGACTATAGCCATCGGCTTCATAATCGCTTTGCAGGCTCAAGTACTTGTGAAGCAACTTGTCTCTAGTTTTATTGATCCTTTGTTCAATCTTTTCTTTGGACAGGCTCTCAGTGCCAGGGCTTTTACGTTAACATTTAGTGGACGCACTCAGTCATTTACCTGGGGAGCATTTGTTTACTCTTTCCTTAACTTTGTCTTCATCGTATTTGCAATCTTCATAATCGTAAATGCGCTAAAACTAGACAAACTAGATACGCCCAAGAAAGATAAAACCAAAAAACCTGATCTACCAATAATTCGGAGCTAGTAATGAGCGATCACGACGAATACCAAGACAAGCTTAGCGAAGAACAGTACGAAATACTGCGCAAAAAAGGTACAGAGGCTCCGTTTAGCGGTAAATTATTGCACGAAAAAAGACATGGTGACTACGTTTGCGCAGCTTGCGGTAATGTAGTTTTCAAAAGTGATACCAAATTTGACAGTGGCAGTGGCTGGCCAAGTTTTTATGATCCAGCAAACACAAAATCAGTTAAATTAATTGAAGACACAACTCACGGCATGAATAGAGTTGAAGTAACCTGTACTAATTGCGGAAGTCACCTGGGCCACGTGTTTAATGATGCACCTGATCAGCCTACCGGAATGCGCTTTTGCATCAATTCGGCTTCATTAGATTTCAAAGACAAATCAAAATAACCTATACTGGAGCTAAATGATAGACAAAAAGACACCACCCACTAAATTACTTTGGATTGATTTAGAAATGACCGGCCTAGACCCCATCAAGGATGTGATTATTGAGGTTGCTGCCGAAATTACAGACTTAAATTTCAAAACTTTGGCAAGCTACGAGGCAATTGTCCAGCAGCCTAAGAAGGTTGTTATTGATCGTATGCAAAAGAATAATTGGTGGGCTGATTATCCAGAAAATCGTGATGAATTTGTCAGAAAAATGGACACCGCCAAGCCAAGTGGGGA
>JBAXMV010000012.1:0-15440 GCA_037134095.1 bacterium
CTCCCATCATCTCCCGACCCATAAACTTCTTTGGCTTCCATGCTCCCAGAGCTTCAATTAAGGTATGTTCTGGGTCGCTCAGCAGAGTGAAATTCAAATGGTGTTTGTCGGCAAATTTTTTATGACTAGCCACGCTATCCTTGCTTAGTCCAATAACGGTAGCATTACCTTCCTTGGCAATCACGTCGCGCTCATCCCTAAAATTACAAGCTTCTTTGGTACAGCCAGGTGTATTATCACGAGGGTAAACATAGAGCACAACCCATTTGCCTGAATAGTCTTCGAGCTTTTGAATTTTGCCATCTTGATCAGCTAGTTCGAAATTTGGTGCTTTTTTGTCTTCCATATTTATTGATTATACAGCAAGCCAGCGACAATTAATGTTTATTTATCAGATAGAACAGGCTATAATAACGGTGAACTTATGGCGCCTTGGCGGAGTAGTTACGCAGCGGTCTGCAAAACCGCGTACACGGGTGCAAGTCCCGTAGGTGCCTCCATTAAAAATTCGGGCGAGTGGCGGAATTGGTATACGCGGTGGACTTAAAATCCGCTGGCTTTACGGCCTTGAGGGTTCGAGTCCCTCCTCGCCCACCAGAAATAATGCCTGTCATCAAGACAGGTATTTTTTCTGGCAGATGAGTAACACGAGAACCCGTATTCGCGTTAGCGAATGGTTCGGTGCAGTGAAATCACGCGCAGAAACTTGTTTCGAGCATGATTGAATGAAAAAGGCCGCAAGCCGCTGTCCCTCCTCGCCCACCAAAAAATCCACCCTATAAGGTTGGTTTTTTATTTCAGCGATTCGACAGCAAATAAATTTCGACCTTCAGGTTCGCCAGAGCGCTTCGATCGTACATGAGAAAAGTATTCTGACTCCGTATCTCCAACGTTAATTCCCGAGTATTTTATTTGCTTTTTTTTAACGCCTAATCTTTTTAACCTGTTAGTAACAAAACCTACTAAGTCGATATGGTAGTAACCTTTCTTATTTTCAATGAAGCCATACCAGCTTGCAGATTTCAATTGGTCGACATCAATTGTTTCAAAATAGTAGCTATCTTTGGATACTGATGGACCGAAATAAAAAAATAATTTCTTAATATCTATATGTTTGTTTTTTACGATATAGTTGATAGCGTCCTCAATCAAATTTGTTTCAGCTCCTCTTCGCCCAACATGCAGTAAGGCCCGAGTTTCGCTATTGGGAGAGTATATAACTAGAGGTATGCAGTCTGCCGGAAACAAAGTGAGGGCTACTTCTTTGTTGCTAGTTATAAGTCCATCGCATGCAATGAAATTGAAATGTTGTTTTAGACTTTTTGTGTCCACATCAACGAAAGTATTGCCTCCTTTTGATCTTATATCAACAACGCAATTCGATTTTAAGATTTGCATTAACTTTTGATGATTCGATTTTACTTCTTTTTTAGAGCCATGATTAAAGTCCATATTGCCAAAAACCTTGCCGGCATATGTGATTTGAATTGAATCAAGTTTAATTATGTTGTGCATGAATGTAGTTGGTTATATTGTTTCCAATTGCGCGTATACTGTCATTGCTCACTATGTTTTGACCTAATTCGTAACCAATTCTTCTGAAATTGTGCTCAACATTGTAAATCGTGCAAGTTGTTATGTTGTTTCCTTTGCTCATTAGTTCATGGGCCTTATCATAATATGCGTTTTGAACATGTATAGGTATTGGTGGATCATCTTTTTGGAAATAGCTGATTAAAATTCCTGTATTTTGTGCAGCAATATTATCTAAATCCGTGAAAACCGGGGACTTATTAATGTCCCACCTAGACCTAACAATTTTACTAAATTTTTCACCATAGGGTAAATCTTCTATTTCTTTAGGAAATGCCGCAGGTGATTGCAGCACTATACTTTCTACGTCAAGGTCGTTCTCTCTAATTCCGGCTACAGATCGCGCAACTATGTAACTGCCCGCACTCATGCCGATCAGACTTATTTTTTTTATGTTTTTTTTCGAAGATACATCCCTGACTATCTCGGTAAGAGTTGTGATTCTGTCTCTTGTAGTATCTTTAAATAAATCTCCTTTAGACCCACCGGTGCCAGGGTGTGTGTACATAAGACTAGTTGTGTTGTTTGCTAAAGCTAGCATCGCGATTCTTCCGTATAATTTATTGATTAACGGAAGGTTGAGCTGTCTATCAGAATTCCTGGGTATTCCGCCTACCATGACCGTCAAAAGATCTGACGAATCCGAGGAATCTGTAACGGCATACCTTACTTTGTTGCTACCTATATCTATCGAATCGACTTTAAAAAGGTCCGTGCTCAGCCATTCGGCTTCAGATTGTGGTAATTTATCATTAATACTCAACTTCATATTACTAATTATAGTTCTGTTTTTTCAAAAGTTACAGAAAATTTCATTTTACGCAGTTATAAAACCATGATTTTCAGGTTATAATTACTATAGACATGAATCCTATAAAAACATTCGGTAAAGTGATGCTTTGCATTATTTTGGAGGCTCAAGTTAAGAGGCTTCGCAAGAAGCATCACTTTAAGGTAGTGGCGGTGGCTGGTAGTGCTGGTAAAACTTCAACTAAATTTGCGTTGGCTCAGTTGCTGGCTACACAGAAAAAAGTTCAGTTCCAAGAAGGTAACTACAATGATAGGCTTACAGTTCCATTAGTATTCTTTGGGCATGATCAGCCGGGACTATTTAATATTTTTGCATGGGCAAAAATAATCATCAGCAATTATCGGATATCCAGAAAACACTATCCATACAGTTACGTAGTGGTCGAGTTGGGTACAGATGGCCCCGGCCAAATACAGAAGTTTGCGTATTTGCAGCCCGAAATTGTAGTTCTAACTTCTATTGCAGAGGAGCATATGCAATATTTCGGCTCTATAGATGAGGTTGCCAAAGAAGAAATGGCCGTACACGAATTTGCAAAATTACTAGTTGTGAACATAGACGACACAAACCGTAAATATCTTGAAGGTTGTAATTTTACTAGTTACGGTTTGAACGAAAATGCCGATTATAAATTCAACAAGCTTGCTGCCGAGGATCTGCATAAGCCAAGTGCTGAATTGGTACTATCAAATGGTACAAAAATCCAAGTTACATTAAATATGCTCGGACGTCAGGGGGCAAAGATTTGTCTAGCAGCTGCAACGGTCGGCGATATGCTTGGATATTCAAACGCAGACATCATTCAGGGTCTCGAGACTATCCGCCCAGTAGCTGGACGACTGATGGTGCTAGACGGCAAGAATAACTCACAGATACTAGACGACACCTACAATGCCAGCCCAATTGCTGTAAAAGCCGCACTAGACGTTTTGTATTCTGCAAAATCTAATCAAAGAATTGCCATTTTGGGCAGCATGAATGAACTAGGCTCTTCGAGTAGTGATTGTCACCGAGAAATCGGGGCTTATTGTGACCCCAAAAAACTAGACTTGGTCGTTACTATCGGTGATCAAGCGGCCGATCACTTAGCACCGGCTGCCCGTGAAGCAGGCTGTCAGGTGAATTCTTTCAGTAGCCCTTACGAGGCTGGCGAATATGTAGCCGGAATGATGAAGCCAGGTGCAGTGGTACTAGCTAAGGGCTCACAAAATGGTGTGTTTGCCGAAGAAGCAGTCAAATTATTATTGGATCATCCTAGCGATGCCAAAAAGCTGGTCCGTCAAAGTGATTACTGGCTTACTCAAAAAACCAAACAATTTTCTTAAAAAACAGATTTTCTACAATCAAAAATAGGATTTAGCCACTCTTTTTGCTAAAATTATATCTGTTATGCAGAGATATAATCCTAAAAATATTGAGCCAAAATGGCAAGCCAAATGGGAAGAAACTAAAATCTACCAGGCGGATGATGATAGCTTAAAGCCAAAAAAATACGTACTTGAATACTTCCCATACCCAAGTGGTGCAGCAATGCATGTTGGACATGTACGCAATTACACAATTGGCGATGCTATAGCTCGGCACAGCAGGATGAGCGGATTTGAAGTGCTTCATCCAATGGGCTGGGATGCTTTCGGTCTGCCTGCAGAAAATTATGCCATCAAAAATAACGTAAGTCCGCGCCTAGCGATTGACGAAAATACTGCTCGATTCAAAAAACAGTTACTTCAAATGGGTTTCAGCTATGACTGGTCCAGAGAAATAGACAGCACAGACCCTAATTATTACAAATGGACTCAATGGCTTTTCTTGCTGCTTTTCAAAAAAGGCTTGGCTTACCAGCAAGAAAGTCTGCAGTGGTGGTGCGACACAGACAAAACAGTACTAGCCAACGAGCAAGTCGAAAACGGCAAATGTTGGCGCTGTGGTAACCAGGTGAACAAGAAACTGTTAAAACAATGGTTTTTCAAGATAACTGATTATGCCGATAGATTGCTAGAGGATCTAGAAGATCTAAATTGGACAGAATCTATTAAATCAATGCAGAGAAGCTGGATCGGTAAAAGCAAAGGCGCAGAATTAGATTTCGAAATCGAAGGCACAAAAGACCAACTGAAAATCTTTACGACTAGACCAGATACACTTTTTGGGGCTACATTTATGGTTATTGCACCAGAACATGAAGTTGTTAAGCAAATAACTAGTGATGAGCAAAAGACAGCTGTCGAAGAATATATTCAACAAGCACAAAATAAGAGTGACATTGAGCGCCAAGAAACAAACCGTGAAAAAACTGGTGTATTTACTGGTGCTTACGCAATCAATCCGTTGAATGGCAACAAGCTGCCGATTTGGATAGCAGACTATGTAATGGCGGGCTACGGAACGGGTGCAATAATGGCAGTACCTGCTCATGATGAACGTGACTGGGATTTTGCCAAGAAATTTGATTTGCCAATAATTAGGGTTATCCAAAATGAAATGTCCGACGCAGAGGTATCAACAGGCGAAGGCAAGCTTATCAATTCCGATAAGTTCAATGACATGGAATCGTCAGACGCCCGAGAAAAAATCGTAGCTGACATAACAGCCCAAAAAATAGGCAAAGAAGTGGTTAACTACAAGATGCGTGACTGGCTTATTAGTCGCCAGCGCTACTGGGGCGCTCCAATCCCAATAATCCATTGCCCCAAAGACGGCGCAGTGGCCGTCGATGAAAAAGATCTGCCAGTATTATTGCCAGAAGTAGATAATTATCAACCAAGCGGCGATGGTCGCAGTCCGCTAGCCAAAGTAGAAGATTTTGTGAATACAACATGTCCTAAGTGTGGCGGCGCTGCTGAGCGTGAAACAGATACGATGGATGGTTTTGCTTGCTCGAGTTGGTATTTCTTGAGATTTGCCGATCCGCACAACAAAGATAAAGCTTTCGACAAGGCCAAGATAGACGAATGGCTACCAGTAGACGACTACATAGGCGGTGCAGAGCATGCTGTTATGCATTTGCTGTACGCCCGTTTTTGGACAAAAGTTATGTATGACGATGGCCTAATCGGCTTCACTGAACCATTCAAAACTCTCCGAAACCAAGGCATGATTTTAGCACCCGATGGCAACAAAATGAGCAAAAGCAAAGGCAACACCATAGAACCAAGCGTCTTAATTGATCAAGGTTATGGCGCCGATACTGTAAGAATTATGGAATTATTCATTGGTCCTTGGAATCAGGCTGCTAGTTGGAGCGTTGAAGGAGTTGGTGGAGCAAATAGATTCCTGCAACGCACATGGACTTTAGTTCAGGAATATAGTGAAAGCGATGGTGGAACTTCTGATTCAGAAGACTTGGTTAGAGCTATTCATAAAGCTATCAAAAAAATATCGCAAGATTTGAATGATCTGAATTTCAATACGGCTATAGCTGGACTTATGGAGTGCGTCAACGAATTGTATCTGTTAAAAGCCAAAGATAATTTCAAATCTAGTGAATGGCAGTGGGCTTTAGAAACACTTGTTAAGTTGCTGGCACCTTTTGCGCCACATATAACCGAAGAATTGTGGGAACAGCTAGGCCAAGAAGACAGCGTACACCTAGCCAGCTGGCCAATTCATGACGACAAATATTTAGTTGAGGATCAAGTTACGGTAGTAATACAGATCAACGGTAAAGTCCGTAGCAAGATCCAGGTCGCAACGGATGCATCTGAGGAAGACGTTATTTCTATGGCAAAACAAGATGAAAAAGTAGCTGGTTACATCAAAAATCAGGAAATTAAAAAAACTATATACGTGCCCAATAAGCTAATTAGCTTTGTTGTCTAAGCGCTTATCCTTGAGAATCAGACCGAAATAGGCTAGAATATAGCTAAGTTCAACTAAAGCAAAGGAAATTATCCTAAAAAGTTATGGGTAAACCAAAAAAGCGAACCAGCCCGCGTAAAACTGGCACAAGAAGAAGCCACATCGTGCTCAACCTAGCACGTAAAGTGAATTCTAAGTCACCTGTGAAGATCCGCACTACCAAGCGCGAATCTGCCAAAGTAGTCTAAGCTACGGCTAGAAGCTATCAATTTCTAGTAGAAAGGAAAATTAACAATATGGCCTCCAACCGTCACCTCGGTAGAATCATAGCCCTCCAAACTCTTTATGAGCAGGAGATTCGTGAAGATTCCGAAGACAAGGATCTTGATGTTGATGCTGTATTAAAGCGTAACGTCGAGCGATACAAAGAGACTATAGATGATGTTGATTTCATAGAACAGCTTGTTCATGGAGTAATCAAAAATGCTCCAGCGCTCGATGCTAAGCTTCAACCCGTAGCACCTGATTGGCCAATTGATCAAATCGCTCGAATGGATAGATTAGTGCTACGCATGGGACTTTACGAGCTTGAGAACGACAAAGATGTTCCACCCAAAGTGGTAATTAACGAATCAGTTGAACTGGCTAAAGCTTTTGGTGGAGATAATTCATCCAAGTTCATAAATGGCGTTTTGGGAACGCTGCTAAAAGCTCAAGAAGTCGCTACTAAGCCCAAAGCAAAGGCAAAACCTGCCAAGAAAGATACTAAGAAAAAATAATGAAACGACCTAAACCCATCAATGGAATCAAGCAATTCGTCAACAAACGACGTCCTGCTATTGATGAAGTTGTCCGGGAAACTACTTCCGGAGGAGTGATATACCGACGCAGCCCCAAAGGCGTTCTCGAGATATTGCTAATTAAAGACGCCAAGCACCGCTGGACAATACCCAAAGGCCATGTCGAGCCAGGCGAAGAACCAAAAGGCACAGCTGAGCGTGAAATCCGTGAAGAAACAGGCCTTCAAGAAATGAAAGTTCATTCCTGGTTAGGCAAAGTTAACTTCAGGTATCGTCGCACACATACTCTAGTATTAATGACCATGCACCTTTACCTAGTAGAAGGCCTAGGAGACACTAACAAATTGCACCCAGAAGACTGGCTAACAGATATTCAGTGGATACCGGCAGCCGATGCAGTCGACAAAATTGCTTATGAAGATATTGGTAAGTTAATCCTTATAGCTATGAAGAAAGTCAGGGAAGGCAAGCTTTAGTTATGGACAAGAGTGTATACCTGCAGTTTGCAGACCAACAACTTAATACTAAATTTAACGATATTGATCTGTTGATTACAGCTTTTACGCATCGTTCATATTTGAATGAGCATAAAAAAAGCGTCAAAGAACACAACGAAAGATTGGAATTCCTGGGAGACGCTGTACTCGAATTAGTTGTTACTGAATATTTGTACACAAACTATCAGGAGCCAGAAGGCGTCCTAACGAACTGGCGCAGTAGCTTGGTTCGAACCGAAAGCATTGGCGCTGCAGCCACTAAGTATGGTTTTGAACCTTTGCTCAGGCTTAGCCGCGGCGAAAAACGTGGAAGCGACAGGGCTAGAGCTCAAATACTAGCCAATAGTTTTGAAGCAGTAGTCGGTGCAATCTATATGGACCAGGGCTACGATGCAGCCAAAAAATTTATAACATCGAGTATCATTAGTACTTTTGACGAGATTCTAGAAACAGGTTCATGGCTAGATTCAAAATCTAGGCTTCAGGAGCTTGCCCAGAGCCAAGAAACCGCCACCCCTATCTATAAAGTCATGAAAGAAAGTGGCCCTGACCACGACAAAGTGTTTACTGTAGGTGTTTACGTGTCTGGCAAGCTGCGCGGCCAAGGCGACGGCCCTAGCAAGCAAACTGCTCAGCAAAAAGCTGCCGAATCGGCACTACATTATTACGAGCCAAAAACGGACTAAATTGATTACTTCTATTAACTTCTTGACAACAGAGGGGCTTATCTGTAAAATAGAGAAATTGACTTTATTAAATTTAAGCTCAAAAAGAAGAGAGTTTTAGAAGAAACATGTTAAGTATTCGTTATCAACGAACTGGCCGAAAAGGTCACGCTCAATTTCGTATTGTAGTTCAGGATTCACGCCTTACCCCAACCAGCGGTAAGATTGTTGCTGGCCTAGGAAGCTACAATCCACACACCAAGACTGTTACCCTCGACAAAGAAAAAGCTGCATTTTACTTAGAGCACGGCGCCCAGCCATCAGATCGAGTTGTGCGTATGTTTAAAGCCGAAGGCATTAAACTACCTTCATGGGTCAAAGAGCCTACCAACAAAGAACGAACTGTTAGAAACGCCGAAAAACGACGCAGCACAGCACCCGCTGAGCCAGTAGAAGAAGCGCCTGCAGAAGAAGCTGAAGCTCCTGTCGAAGAACCTGCTCCAGCAGCGGAAGAAACAACAGCAGCCGAAGAACCTGCAAAATAACTAACACAAGTAGTTTTAGTTTTATAGTTTAGTGCATTATAATTATCACTATAGTAAGGCTAGCCGCCTACTACAATTTACTTAATTAACCGGGAGACAAAACATCATGAACAATATTGATCAAGAATTTATAGAATTTGTAGTAAAATCGCTGGTCGGCAAGCCTGATGCTGTCGAAATAAATCGCACTATCGACGAAAAAGGCGTGCTACTGGAGCTAACCGTTGACCCAGAAGATCTAGGACGCGTCATAGGCAAACGCGGTGCTACTGCGCAATCACTCCGCACATTACTTCGCGCCCTAGGCACCAAAAACGACGCCCGCTACAACCTCAAGATTGTCGATAACGGTGTAGGCGAACATGCTCGCAAAACCGAGAATAATGATTCAGAAAAAGCAGTCGAAAAACCTGCAGATAATTCAGGTGAAGAAGCACCAGAACCCCAAAAAGCTGCTGCTGAAGTAGAGTCTAACGTAGAGGATGAGACCAGCGATCGATTACGAAAAGCTCGCGAAGAACTCGCTGACCTTGATGATCTAGACGTCTAGGATAACCCAAGTGAAAATTCAAATAATAACCTTGTTCCCCGAAATGTTTGAGGGTGTACTTGGCAGCAGCATGTTGTATAAGGCCGCACATAATAATATCTGTGATTATCAAATTATCAATTTACGTGAATTTGGTAGCGGTCCTCGAAGACAAGTCGATGATACTCCTTACGGCGGCGGTGATGGCATGTTACTAAAAGTTGATCCTCTTGTTAAAGCAATTACCCGTGCTAAGCAAAATGATCCTACTGCCAAAGTTATCCTGCCAACCCCTCGAGGCCAGCTGTACAAACAATCCACTGCCAAGCAACTTGCTAACAATGCAGAGGGCTTAATAATCGTCTGCGCTAGGTACGAAGGATATGATGAGCGAGTTACCAATTGGGTAGATGAAACTTACCGAGTGGGTAATTACGTTCTTACCGGCGGCGAAATACCGGCCATGATTATTGTTGATTCAGTAGTCAGATTATTGCCCGGCGTATTAGGCGGCGAATCATCCGCCGAGATTGAATCTTTTCAGGATGATGATCAAACTGTAGAGTTTCCGCAATATACCAGACCAGAAATTTATGAAGATTTGTCTGTGCCGGAAGTACTGCTCGGCGGCAACCACGCCGAAATCGATAAGTGGCGAAAAAGCCAACAGCAAAAAGCCGACTAATTTTTTGCTGGTTTTTGGCTTTTAAGCTTGATACTAAAAATTGTGCCGTGGTTTGGCCTACTAACAACCTTTATAGTTCCGTTGAAGTCATTAACAACAGATTGCTTTACTATTGATAGGCCTATTCCAAGCCCCCGCATATTATCCGTTTTGGTAGTATAAAAAGGTTCAAACATAATTCCAATTTTGTCTTTTTCGATACCTTTGCCCCAGTCGCGAACAGTTATATAAACCAGGCTGCGTACTTGTTTAACGACTAGCTCAACCTTTCTGACATTGAACACCATAAAGTCTGATTTATAGGCATCTATGGCATTTACTAGTAGATTGGCAATTATCTGATTAAAGCGCACTGGATCACCATATATTTTGATTGTTGAATCGATAGTGAGTTCTAGCTTGACGCTGGCTTTTTGGGCAATAGGTTTGAGCACCGACACTAATTCTTTGGTTTCTCTGGCTACATTGAAATCGTATTTACGACTCTCATTTTGTAGCTGTTTGCGAGCTGCTGCAACATAACGCTCTAGTTGCCTGAGGCTTTTACGCACCTGCCGAAGTGCTGGTGACTGTTCTAGTCCGGCATTTTGTAGGTTCAGCGATGCTGCCGTCAAGGGGTTAGTGACTTCATGGAGCAGGTTAGCGCTTAATCTGCCAAACTCTGCAAAACGTTGCAATTCGATAATGCGCATTAATTGGGCATTTTCTAGTTCTTGGTTTTTGGTCGCCAACACCGCCTCATACATGGCAGTGTTTTCGGGGGTCTTTAATAGATTATTTAAATTTAGCTTAGGTATTTTTTTGGGCCACGCTAGGTTACGCATGGCCTCATCTCTCTCACCGGGGGCGCTTCTATCTTGTAGCCAATACCGTGTACAGTTTTGATTAAACTGTCTTCGAAGGGTTTGTCTACTTTGTCGCGTAAATGTTTTATGTGTACATCAATTGTATTTGTCCATATGTCTTCTTCACCATTCCAGGCGTAACGGGTCAGAGCCCGTCTAGATACCACCATGCCAGCGTTCATCATTAAGCATTCAAGCATTGCGAACTCCTTGCGTCTCAAACTTATGGGAGTTTCGCGCCTAAGTACTTCTCTTGTGATGGTGTTTAGCATCAAATCTGATACTTCCATTTTGCTAACAGCTGGAGATGATCTGTCGGAGTGCCTGCTAAGCGCTCTTATGCGAGCCTTGAACTCACCTAAACTGAAAGGTTTAGTGAGGTAATCGTTGGCACCGGCATCTAACAGATTGATTTTTGTTAATACCTGAGTTTCGCCGCTCAAAATTAAAAGAGGTGCGCTAACACCTCTTTCTCTTAGTTGTTGGCATACGCTTAAGCCTGGAATATCTGGGAGATTTAGATCGAGCACAATGGCAGCGTAGGTTTCTTGGTCGGTTTTGTATATTCCGGCTTTGCCGGTATGGGCAATATCAATATCGTAAGAATTGGACAAGGCTTGTGACAGAGCAGTGGTTATGCCCTTATCATCATCGATTAAAAGTAGCTTGCCTTTTTCTTGCATGGTCAAATTATCACCTACAAAGATTAAATAACAATTAAATCTACTAACTTTGCAATTTAACCATAATATTGTAAAAAAGTCTAGTATTTTTTACAAAATGTTGTATAGCTATTTTGTGTAGCGTTTGCTGGCTTCATCCCAGTTGGCAACTTCGAAAAAGGCTTTTATATAATCCGGCCTTTTATAGGTGTAATCAAGGTAATAGGCGTGTTCCCAAACATCGAGCCCCATAATCGGTGCAGGCAATCCGCTCATAATCGGGGAATCTTGGTTGGGTGTAGTAACAATACTCATATCTTTAAGTAGCCACGCCCAGCCGCTACCAAAAACTCCGGCTGCTTGAGCGCTAAACTCATCAACAAATTTTTGAAAATCACCATATTTGGCGTTGATAGCATCCGCTAATTCTCCGCTCGGCTGTCCGCCGCCGTTAGGTGACATAAACTTCCAAAAAAGACTATGGTTATAGTGGCCACCACCGAAGTTACGTATACCTTTTCGAGTAGCCTCCGGGAAAGAGTCGATATTACTTATTAAATCTTCTATGCTTTTGTCGGCTAGTTCAGGGTTTGCAGATACGAGGGCATTTAATTTATCAATATAAGTTTGATGATGCTTGGTGTGATGAAGTTCCATTATTTGCTTGCTAATGTGTGCGCCCAAGGCGTCGTAGCCGTAATCAAGTTCGGGTAATGTATACATTCGAAGGCTCCTTTTTGATGGTAATTATTTAACAAAATATAATCTGTTAGTGCACTATAATTATAGTAGCGTTATTGATATAATAATGCCAGTTATCAGTATGAATAAAATCACAGCAAAATTATCAATCGTTGTACCAATTTATAACGAAGCCGTAAATCTTATCGTATTCAATGAGAGTCTTGTTGACGAATTAAAACAGCTTGCAGCCCTGGGCGTTAACGACTACGAAATCATATATGTAGATGACGGAAGTAGCGACCAGTCAGCGACTATTATCAAAGATCTACAAAAATCTCATTCGCCAATCAAACTCATCTGTTTATCACGCAATTTCGGCAAAGAAAGCGCCTTAGCTGCTGGCATAGCCAAGGCTAGCAACGATGCAGTTATTACGATTGACGGTGACGGCCAGCACCCGGTAGATGTTTTGCCTGAATTTGTTGCTAAGTGGCAGGCGGGATCTAAAATAGTTGTTGGAGTTAGAAAAAACTCTGGTGCAGAAAATTGGCTAAAGAAGCAAAACTCCAAGCTTTTTTATTCAATATTCAACAAGCTCGCTAGTCAAAAACTTACCCCCAATTCCACTGATTACCGCTTGATAGACAGGCAAGTACAGCAAGAGTTCCTAAAACTCCACGAAAGTGATCGCTTAACTCGCGGACTTATTGACTGGCTAGGTTTTAGCCCCAGCTACGTTAAGTTTGAAGTAAGATTACGAGCACACGGAAAAGCTGCTTATTCACAAACCAAACTGATTGGGCTTGCAACTAACAGTTTTGTGTCACTGACCACGAAGCCTTTATACCTTTTTGGATATTTAGGACTAATTATTACTTCTCTGTCTCTAGTAGTTGGTGTGGGTATATTGATTGAGCAGCTAATGCTAGGAGACCCGCTGAGCTGGAATTTTACAGGCACTGCAATGCTTAGCATCCTGATACTGTTTTTGATCGGCTTAGTGTTGGTGTCGCAAGGAATAATGTCGCTGTACATATCTAGCATCAACAATCAGAGCAAGAACCGACCGCTATACGTAATAGATCATCAAAAATCCTCAGACTAAAAAATGAACCTCAAAACAAAAATCCAAAACTATTCAAAAAACACACTGCACAGGTACCTTGTTATAGGTGGTTCTGTGTATCTGCTAGAAATGATTATTATATTGCTCGCCCAACAACTTGGCGCTTCTGCAGTAATGGCCGTAGCAATAAGTTTTTGGGTAGGCTTAGTTGTGTCATTTGCACTAACTAAATTCGTTACTTTTTCGGATAATCGTAAACATGCCAGGATTGTTGTTCCGCAAATGCTAGCTTTTGGTCTGTTGGTGCTTTTTAATTTTGGTTTTGCTTTGTTTGTAGCTAAAATACTAAGTAATACATTCCCAGCTGTAGTTAACAGAACAATCTCTATATGTATCACTACAATCTGGAATTATTTTTTGTACAAGAAACACATTTTCACTAATGTAATCGAGAATAGGTAATGCCCGCAGTCAAACCCAAGCCAACCGTGCGCTCAATATCGAAGTCTCGTGAGCAAAAACCCGCAACCTCTGAGTCTAGAGCTGCTTCAAGTAGTAAAAAAGCACAACCACAGATCAATAAAGCCCAAATATTCAAAATATTTAGCCTAGCAGTCTTATTGGCAACTACAGCAGTTTGGGCATATTTTGGAGCCAAGATTCAGCAGTCCAACGCCGATCAAGTGGTGAATGCTTTGCTCTTCAAAGATTCCAGCGTTTTGCAGCAGGCCAGCTTCCCGGGTCAGCATACTTTTTTGCTTAAATGGCCGCTGTTTTATGTGATTAGCGCAATGCATTTCACAAATACCAGCTACATATTAGTCACAATGCTCTGCGTATTGGCGACTGTCGCTGGCTTAGCCTACATTATCCATAAAATAGTCAGCCGTCCATACATATTTGGCACAATCTGTTTAGCCATCGCATCTTGTCTTTATCTAGTACCCGTACAGTCTAGTGCCGGTACGCTGTTGCCGGTCAGTATGGCTATGGTAACTACTAGAAACCTTGAGTACCTATTCTTCATAATCGGCATCATCTTGGTTGTGAAAGCTCAGCGTTTTAGAAGCAGAGAATTTATTGGCGCTGCCATATTGTTTGGCCTGCTGTTTATCAGTGATAAATTATTCTTTAGCGTAGGCTTAGGCGCCAGTGTTTTGGCACTTCTGTATTACGGTGCCTTGCATCGCTGGAAAACTATCGGGCTAGCTATAAGTTGGGCTTGGGCTAGTGTGATTGGAGCAATTGGCGCCATAGTGCTGGCTTTGATCATTAACGGACTCAATATTACTAATTTGGTAGCGGCTAATGGTGTAGGGCCATACGGTCTAATCCATAGTCTTAAAGATTTTGCACTTGGTGTTGTCTACGCAGTTGCGAGCGTACTAACCAACATGGGCGCAAATCCAGCATATGACATTAATCAAGTTGCTAAATTACCGTCAGCTTTTTTGCATGGCCTGACATCGGCATATGGATTTAGCTACCTGATCAACATAGCTATAGTTGTTTATGCCGTGATAGCTTCTGGTGCTATCTTGTGGTCTAGCTCTAGGAGCAATCACAAACTTTACGATTCCAGCACTCCAGCCAAAACAGTCATTGCTTTGGTCTGGGCGTTAATTGCAGCTATTGGACTATTTATCATCTCTAATCATTACTTTGCTGTTGATGCCAGATATCTGGGCTTGGCGCCATTTACTCTCTTTATTGCTATTGCCTTTTATGTTCGCAACAAGCATCCGAACACCCAGTTTAATAGGTTCTTGGTATTGGCTTTGCTTCTAAGCATCGCTATTGGTTATTTTGGATTTATGTCTATCTACAAGACCCAAACCCAAGCTCTTAAAGACATTAACCAACGCAATCAAAAAGTAGCTCAAGTTTTGAATGATAGAAATTCCGACAATCTAATAGGTGACTATTGGCGAGTTGTACCTATCAAACAAGTTCAGGGCTCCAACTTAAATGTTGTGCCTTTGGAGTCCTGCAACAAAACACGGCAGGTTTTGAATTCTACAGCCCGAAATCCTGATCTTAAAAGAACTGACAACCCATAATCTGAGATTCGCAAATGCTGTTCGTGGTGCCATAGTTGAGAACTTAATTCCCGAGGCTGTGGCTGCAAATTTGACGGTCCCTGCTATCTCCGGGATGAAAAATGCCTTCGAAGTTATCAGAGACAAGGAAGTAATTACTCTTGATCCCGCTTCCGGAAAGATTTATTTAGGTGCAGGTGTCCGCGATGAAGTTTATGATC
>JBAXMV010000013.1:0-14458 GCA_037134095.1 bacterium
CCTACTCAACCATGGGATTGGGCGGCGATGCTGATTACTTAGTTTCTGTGGGCTCGCGGATGGAACTGCTTGAAGCTCTTAGTTGGGCCCAAAAAAATAAGCAGCCCGTAATAATGATCGGTGGCGGCAGCAACATAATTTGGGGCGATGAGGGTTTTCGCGGATTAGTCATAGTTAACGATATTCATAGATATGAAATTTTCAAAGAAGATGATGAAAACACCTACATAACTATTGGTGCGGGCGAAAACTGGGACAAAGTAGTAGAACGAACTACCAACGCTGGCCTGAGCGGTATTGAAGCACTGAGTCTTATACCTGGAACTACCGGAGCTACCCTGGTGCAAAATGTCGGTGCCTATGGACAAGAGATTTCTCAGACTCTGGTTGTAGCTGAAGTTTTTGACACTCAAGCCAAAGATTTTATCATTTTAGGTAATACAGACTGCGGCTTCGGTTATCGTACCAGTAGGTTTAAAACGGTGGATAAAGACAGGTTTTATATAACAGCCATTACTTTGCATCTAACTAGCAAGCCTATGGAACCGCCTTTTTACGAATCACTGCAAAAATACTTACAAGACAACAACATTAAAGACTATAGTCCAGCATCAATTAGAAAAGCTGTGATGGCAATTAGGAGTAGCAAGCTGCCTGATCCTAAGATCGTAAAAAATTGTGGATCGTTTTTTGCTAATCCGGTTATTTTTGAAGAGCATTTTATAGAAATCAAAAATAAATACCCAGATATCCCAAACTGGCCGATTGGTAATAATAAGATAAAAATTCCCGCTGCCTGGCTTATTCAAACTGCCGGTTTCAAAGATTTTCATGACGAATCAACTGGCATGGCCACCTGGAAAAACCAATCACTCGTAATGGTCAATGAGCATGCTCATTCAACTGCTGATTTATTGAAGTTTAAATCCAAAATAGTAGATACCATTAAAGATAAATTTGGCATCACACTAGAACAAGAGCCGGAAATATTAGTATCTCCATAGTACATATTTGACATTATTGGTAATAAAACCTATTATTATCCTTAAATGAGGCCAAATTCACACGAGAATCCTTTTCCAAACGAAGAGATTAACCCTTTAGTGCAAGCAATCCATCAATTAGATGTGACCGAAGAAGTGTTTTTTAAAGCAGCGACCAATTGGGTCCGCACCCCTTCACCTAAAAAATTAGATGTTTTCAATACTTCTCTAGAAGCGAACGGTAACGCTTTTTATGATGCCGTGTCAGAAATCACAATTTCTGAAGACAGTGAGCCCGAAGAAAAATCTTTACAAATTGCCACTCTGTTTATCGATTCCGATAAAAAACGAGTTGAACATTTTCGGAAAATTGCCCCCAAAGGACAGTTCGCGAGAATGCCAGAAACACGTGGCACAATCTCTAAGACAATCCTTACCAAGTTTGAAGTACATGATGATTTAGACACAATCTGTTTCGAGATAGTAAATAATTACGCCACTCACCTGAACTCGGATACCAAAAGACTGCAGGAATCTATGGAATCTGGCAAACGATTGAAAGCCATGGAGTATTTAGAAAAAGCTAAAGAAAACACCTCTCATATTGGCAAAATCTCTCTTGGTGTAGCAATTGGCAGCATCATTGCCAGTCGAGTTATCAAAAAATTAGATCAATAGCTATTTGTCGCTCGGAAGTGGGAACTGCAAAGAGAATTTTTTAACTTGCTCTCTTAATTGCTCGAGTTTTTTAGGATTGTCTCTGTTGTCTATCGCTTGCTTCATCCACTCTGCAAGCTGAGCCATATCTTTTTCTAAGAGGCCTCGACTAGTTATGGCTGGTGTACCGAGCCTAATACCACTTGGCCTAAATGGTGGGTTTGGGTCATCGGGAACAGCATTTTTGTTGAGCGTTAAGCCGATTGCGTCGAGCGCTGTTTCGGCTACGTTGCCGTCTATGCCAAAGCTTTCGTAAACATTGGCCAGTATCAGGTGATTGCTGGTGCCGCCCGTCACCAAATTGAATCCTCGCTTATTGAGTTCTTCGGCCAGAACTCGGGCGTTATCTATTATCTGCTGGGCATATATTTTGAAGCTAGGCTCCAGAGCTTCACCGAATGCAACTGCTTTTGCGGCTACGCTATTCATGTGCGGGCCGCCTTGCATCCCCGGGAAAACTGCTCTATCGATTAATGTTGGTATGTTTTCGATAGTTTTTTCTGGTGCCCTGAGTGGATTGCCGACTTTGCCCATAGACAAAATTACGCCCCCTCTTGGGCCACGTAGGCTTTTGTGTGTAGTGGTGGTAATGACATGAAAACCGTAATCAAAAGGATTTTTAGAAACTCCGCCAGCTACCAAGCCAGCAATATGTGCCAAATCTGCCATAAGTAGTGCATCTACTTCGTCGGCAATTTCCTTGAATTTGGCATAGTCCAGTTCTCTCGGATAGGCGCTAAAGCCGGCGAGAATAATTTTAGGTTTGTGTTTGCGCGCAAGCTCGGCTAATTCTTCGTAATCAATTTCGCCGGTACTTATGTCTTTCATCTTGTAACGTACAAAATTATAAAGTTTGGCCGATCGCGTCACTGGAGCGCCATGAGTTAAGTGTCCCCCGTGTCCAAGATCCATAGCCAGCACTGTGTCCCCCACGTCTAGCCAGGCGCTGTAAACTGCCTCATTGGCAGGAGCTCCACTATGTGGCTGCACATTGGCATGGTCGGCCTTGAAAAGCTTCTTGGCTCTATCTATTGCTAATTGCTCGAGTATGTCGGTGTTTTCTTGACCACCATAATATCTTTTGCCAGGGTAGCCCTCAGAATATTTATTTGTGAATACACTGCCAACGGCTTCAAGTACCTGACGAGATACATAATTTTCAGACGGGATAAGCTCGAGGCCTTCACGCTGTCTCTGCTCTTCTTGTTTAATTAGTTTTGCTACTACTTTATCTTTCATTTCAATCAATTCTCCCTAAGTTATTGTTGGTTTTTATTTAGTAGTAGCTAGATCATAATTATATTGTAACATCTGTTATTGCCTCATAAATCAATATTGTATTTAAAATATCATATATGGTATTATCGCTTAGCAAATGCCCCAATCTAACGACAAAATAGGCCAATTAATCTCTCAGATACGCAACGAGAGAGGGTTAACTCAAGCTGAATTTGCCAAAAAACTAGGCACCAGTCAATCAGCAGTTAATCGAATGGAAC
Source organism: bacterium (assembly GCA_037134095.1). Classification (GTDB taxonomy): domain Bacteria; phylum Patescibacteriota; class Saccharimonadia; order Saccharimonadales; family UBA4665; genus RGVC01. The sequence goes on from JBAXMV010000013.1 coordinate 3,200, forward strand.
ATGGCCGCCAAAATTTTAGCCTCGAAACTCTAGGCAGAATTAGCGACGTACTCAACAAGCAACTTATTTCAGTCAGCTCAGGTGCCACCAACCTAAGAATCGAAGGTGGCCATGAACTCAAAGGTGAAATTACTCTCAAAACTAGTAAAAATGCAGCTGTCGGTTTGCTGTGCGCAAGTCTACTTAACCACGGTGTTACTAGGTTCAAAGAGTTTCCTAGAATCGAAGAGGTCTATCGCATAATTGAAGTTCTTGAAAGTATGGGAGTGAGTGTCAAATGGTTACCGGGTAACGACATTGAGATTCGACGACCGGCAAAACTCAAACTAGACAGTATCAACAGCAAGTCGGCTCGTAAAACTCGTAGTGTGCTGATGATGATTGGCCCACTAGTTCATGAATTTGGTGATTTTAAAATACCTTATGCCGGTGGCTGTAAGCTTGGCGAGCGAACCGTTGAGCCGCATTTATATGCGCTAGAAAGATTCGGTGTAAATATCGTTGCCCACACCGGATATTATCAAATATCTGTTCGGCGCAAAGCTCCGGAGCGGGTTGTACTATACGAGCCCGGAGATACAGTTACCGAAAACGCCCTTTTTGCAGCCGCCCGCATGGACAGCACAACAATCATAGAATTTGCTAGCGCCAATTACTCAGTTCAAGAAGTCTGCCTTTTCTTGCAAAAACTTGGCGTAAAAGTAGACGGCATAGGATCAACTACAATGACCGTAAAAGGTGTTCCTCGTATCAAGAAAAACGTCGTTTACGCCCCAAGCGAAGATCCAATCGAAGCAATGTTTTTGACAGCTGCCGCAGCAACCACTAATTCATCAATCACTATCAAACGCGTACCTATCGAGTTTATGACAGTTGAACTTCTGAAATTAGAGAAGATGGGTCTGCGAATCGACCAAAGCCCAAGGTATAAAGCCGATAACGGTTTCACCGATTTGGTTGACCTTAAGGTTTATAAACACAATGGCCAACTCAATGCTCTTCATGACAAACTACATTCATTACCATTTCCCGGGCTAAACGCCGACAACTTGCCATATTTTGTGCCTATCTGTAGCGTAGCCAAGGGTCGCACACTAATCCATGACTGGATGTATGAAAATCGAGCTATTTACTACACCGAGATGGCAAAAATTGGAACTCAGATAGAACTAGCCGATCCGCACAGGGTTTACATTAACGGTCCGTCTAAATTTAATGCCAACGACATCACCTGTCCACCAGCTTTAAGACCCGCCAGTCTACTCTTAATTGGAATGATGGCCGCCAAAGGTACCAGCATGCTTAGGAATGTCTACACCATCAATCGTGGTTACGAAGATTTAGCTGAACGACTCAACAGTCTAGGTGCAAAAATCACGGTTCTTCACGAAATATAAGGTTTAATTAAACAGATATTTATGATATAATCACCTCTGTTCGCGGGTGTCGTATAACGGCTATTATCCCAGTTTTCCAAACTGGTGACGGGGGTTCGATTCCCCCCACCCGCACCATAATTGGTTTGCCCTGGTAGCTCAGCTGGATAGAGCAGAGGACTTCTAAGCCTAAGGTCGCAGGTTCGAATCCTGCCCGGGGCACCAATAATAGTCACGGAAATACACGTGGCGGACTTAGCTCAGTTGGTTAGAGCGCCGGGTTGTGGTTCCGGAGGTCGGGGGTTCGATTCCCCTAGTTCGCCCCATATTATCGAACATCAGAACGTACCATGATATTGGTATAATAGAAATAAAGAATAACCAAAAAGGGAAAAATGCTTAAAGTAACTAAATTTTTAGGTGATTATAAATTATTTGGCGCAGCTCTGACCGCCGTAGTAGTAGCGCTTGGTTTAGTGCTTTTAGGTCAGAAGACGGCTGCTAATTGGGTGCTGGGGGCGGTGGCACTTATAGAAGTCATTCCACTACTTAAAGACATGTGGGAAAGCTTGCGTTCCGGTACCTACGGCATCGATTTGCTAGCGGCCACAGCAATCATCGCCTCGGTTGTACTTGGACAATATTGGGCGGCCATAGTTATTGTACTGATGCTCACAGGTGGTGAAGCGCTAGAAGACTACGCTGAACATAGAGCTAAATCAGAACTCAATGCCTTGCTTAAGAATGCACCGCAAAGAGCTCGAGTGATCAGAAAAGGCAAAACGTTAGAAATTAAAGTTAGTGAAATTCATATCAATGACAAAATAGTTATTGATGCTGGCGACCTAGTGCCAGTCGACGCAATTATTATCGAAGGATCAGCAAGTTTTGATGAATCTTCACTTACCGGCGAAAGCCTGCCGCAGTCTAAAGACGTCAAAAGCAAACTGCTTAGTGGCTCGATCAATCTCGACGGCTCAGTTGTTGCCAAAGCTTTGGCGACCGCCGAAAACAGCCAATACCAGCAAATTGTTAAGCTCGTGCAAAGTGCCTATGCAGCCCAAGCACCTTTTGTAAGGTTAGCTGATCGCTACAGCATCCCTTTTACTTTTGGAGCATTCACTCTAGCTCTTGGAGTTTGGTTCTACACCGGTAGTGCCATTAGATTCCTAGAAGTCATAGTTGTAGCAACTCCCTGTCCGCTAATTCTTGCAGCACCTATTGCACTCATGAGTGGCATGGCTCTGTCTAGTAGGTACGGTATCATCGTCAAAACTGGATCAGCTTTAGAAAAATTAGCCGAGGCTAAAACCATTGCCTTTGATAAGACAGGTACTCTTACTAGTGGTGTTTTGGTTGTAGATACAGTGAAAACTTTTGGATCACATGCAGCTGACGAAGTACTTGCTTTGGCTGCCAGTCTAGAACAAAACTCTAACCACATCCTGGCTCACGCTATAGTCAATGAAGCTAAATCCAAAAAACTAAAACTAATAAAAGCTAAAAACATCAAGGAAATTTCCGGACTAGGTGTAAATGCAACAATCAAAGGCAAGAACATAATAGTTGGCCGCTACAATTTGATGGAACAAGAAGGAATGCAGCAACCTAAAGGATTTAAGCCTTCTGACGTTAAACAAACTGCTGCTTTCGTAGCTCTCGATGGAGAAATAATTGGACTAATCACCGTCAACGACGAACTCAGAACCGAAAGTAAAAGCACAGTTGCCAGACTCAAAGAATTAGGCATCAAAAAAATCTTGATGGTAACTGGCGATAACCAAAGCGTTGCCAACAAAATCGCTAACCAACTAGGAATTACAGACGTTCACGCCAATACTTTACCGGCTGATAAATTGAGAATTATTGAAGGCATCAAAGATCGTCCCGTAGCTTTTGCCGGTGACGGAGTCAACGACGCTCCGGTACTAACTGCAGCCGATGTAGGTATCGCCTTAGGCGCCAAGGGCTCACCAGCTGCCAGTGAATCTGCAGATATGGTAATCATGCTAGATGACGTCAATCGAGTAGCAGTGGCGGTTAGAATTGCTCAAAGGACCTTTGCTATTGCCAAGCAGAGTATCTTTATCGGAATTGGTCTTAGCGTAGGACTGATGCTAATTTTTGCGACCGGCAAATTTACAGCCCTAACTGGAGCAGTTATTCAAGAAGTAGTCGATGTAGTAGTTATTTTCAACGCACTAAGAGCGCACATCATAAAAGTTAACTAATCATTGTCAAAGCTGCGGCAACATATATCGGTACCAGCAAATTATCTAGTCCTTTGTAGCCAAAATTTTCAATGATCGCTGCAATGACAGCTATAGGCAATATGTACAAAACAGATTGTCCCTGCCCGTTCATAACCCAGTAAGACAAGAGTATTACGTATGACACCAGTACGAATGTTGCAGTGCCCGCTAAGCTCTTTTGCAGGCCAAGCACCTTGTATCTATTAGTTTTGCCATAAGAAACCCCCACGATAGCTGCCAAGCCGTCTGCGAGTGCCATTATAAGCAATGAGGTGGTGAAGATATGCGCGTCGTGAACCCAAAAAGCCATAGATCCAACCGCCAGAGCAAACCATAATTCGCCGTTCGTTGGGCGCTGCACGCTATGGATTGCCTTAAAAATATTAAAGTATTTAGATATTACTACGACTACTATAAAGGCAAGACTAAGCAGCTTTATTTGATTCAAGCTAAGCAAGTACGGCCAAAAAGCTACGAAGCTACCGACCGTTATGTGCACGAACTTCCTGCTCAGTTCGTCATGTTTTTTGGTCTTACGCCACCACCATTCACTGACCATAATAAGTGTGAATACAATAAGCACTGAAGAGATAAAAGCCATAACCACAATTGTACCCTAAAAATAAAAAAGAACTCTAAATTGCTTAGAGTTCATTAATATCTATTTTGGTCGGGGTGAAAGGACTTGAACCTTCGACCTCGCGGTCCCAAACCGCGCGCGCTACCAACTGCGCCACACCCCGTAAATTAATCATTTACAGAGGTTGATTATACATTATTTAATGCTCTTTGACCACCCGCCAATTAGATAATGCGACGAATCTGCTCGACGGACTCAGCCAGGCCATAACTATTAGACCTCACCAGCACTGCATTAAACTGCTTTGCGCCTTCAGTTTCGAGTTCGTTTCTTGTTCTAATATCGTCACGCCAACGCTTAGTGATGGAATCATATTTTACGCCCAAAGATGCGTCTAATGCACCGCACATTCCAACGTCGCTAATATGCCCAGTTCCGCCTGGCAGAACTCTTGCGTCGGCTGTTGGCACATGCCAGTGATCACCAACGACAAGTGTGGCGCGACCATCTAGGTAGTGGCCAATCACAACTTTTTCACTTGAATAATCTCCGTGGAAGTTGACTACTAGTGCTGCCCTTTCTATATCTTTCTGGCTCTCCAGTATTTCATCAATTTTCTTGAGTGGGTTATCGATCGGGTTGTCTGCATCGCGGCCAACTATTTGGCCAACTAGACTAACTACCAATACTTTGCCTTGACTGGTATTTGCATACTTAAAGCCAATGCCAGGTGTGCCTTCTGGATAGTTTGCCGGCCTTATAATTGGCTGGTTAGGGTCATTGAGATTTGGAATTATCGAATCGCGTTTCAGGCTCCAATTACCGCCGCTGCAAAAATCTACTCCAGCTTTTTTCAGTCTAGTGAAATCTTCTGGGCTGATACCTTTGCCTTCAGTTGTATTTTCAGCTTGAGCAATTGTAAGATCGACGCTGTATTCTTTTTGGATTTCGGGCAACAACTTTTCGACCAGACTCAATCCAACCTCGCCCATTACGTCACCTACATACAAAATATTCATACTTCTATTCTATAGCTAGAAGCTAATCAATGCTATAAAAGTCTGTTGCAATAAATTTTTTGAATGGGTCCCACATTTGTTTAGCTTTTTTGTGAGTCAAAGTATTTAGCTTAATTAAAATGACTATCAACATAGTTAGACCTGTGCAAAGCAACGCCCTGATCACGTTTAGAAGTGGTGCGGTATCTATATTTACAGTCAATATGAAGCCTAGAGTAATCGAGAATAAGATTGCCATAATTTGCCACTCATTGGCGAAAACTTTATTGCCAACCTGCATTCCAAAATCAGTGCGGTGCTGCTGATTGGCTATCAAAGACTCCAACAACTTATTGATTTCTTCTTTATCTTTTCCGTCATATTCAAGACAGTAAGTAATAAGCATTTCATATTGTTTTTCACCTGAATCCGATTTTATTTTGCGCAGTTTAGCGTGCACATAATCTACCACCATGGACTGTATTTCGTTGCGAGTATGTTTTGGCAAATTTTTTGTGTGTATCATCATACTGAATAATGCGTTGGTTTCAGCTCGTACGATACGGTGCAAATCCTCGATACGGGCCTTTTGAGCTGACAAAATTGGAGCGATATAAAATCCATACAAAAATGAGTTTACAGAAAACAGGGTCAAGGCCCCGGAACCAAAGTTTTGGCTAGGAATAAAATATGAAAGTCCCAGATATATTACAAAGAATATCCAGAAATACCAACTAAGTCGTATTTTAATTAAAAGGAAATTTTTCATATCAGATGCTTATAATATAGCAAAAAGCTAGTGGTTAATCACTAGCTTAATGTTTATACTTTGTTTTTACTTAGCGAATTCTATGGCGCGTGTTTCGCGGATAACATTCACTTTTATTGTGCCTGGGTATTGCATGGTAGATTCAATCTTTGTTGCAATATCTCGAGCTAGTTTGATAGCACTTAGGTCATCAATAGTCTGAGGCCTGACAAATATTCTGATCTCTCGGCCTGCACTAATTGCGTATGATTTTTCGATGCCAGGGAAACCGTTGGCTACGTTTTCTAGTTCACGCATGCGATCACCAAAGTTTTCTGCACTTACATTTCGTGCTCCTGGTCGAGCTGCGCTAATTGCGTCTACTACCCGGACCACTAGTGCTTCAATGGTGGTTGTCTCAACGTCATCATGGTGCTGCTCGGCTGCCAAAGCAACTTCTTCGGGAGCTCCATATTTGCGCAGCATTTCGCCACTGATGTGGTGATGCTTACCTTCCATTTTGTGAGTTAAGGCTTTACCCAGATCATGCACCAAGGCAGCATATTTAGTAATTTTGATATCAGCGCCTACTTCTTCGGCAATGACTCCAGCGATGTGAGCCATTTCTGTAGAGTGCTTCAATACGTTTTGACCATAGCTGGTGCGATACTTTAGCTCGCCTAGTAATTGTAGAATTTCTTTTGGAATTCCTACGACGCCAACTTCGCGGGCTGCATCTTCACCGGCCCTAATAACGTCTTTTTCAACTTGTTTTTGAGCTTTGGTCACAACTTCTTCAATTCGTCCTGGATGAATGCGACCGTCTTTCATGAGCATTTCCATGGTCATTCGGGCGACTTCTCGTCTCACTGGATCAAAGCTGCTGAGTACAACGTAGCCGGGAGTATCGTCAACCATAATGTCGACGCCGGTAGCTCGCTGTAAGGCTTGAATATTGCGGCCTTCTTTGCCGATAATGCGGCCCTTCATCTCGTCGTCAGACAATTTCAAGCTGGTGATAGTTCGCTCAGCCGTAACTTCGCTAGCCATTCGCTCCATTGCTGTGGTTATGATAACGCCAGCCTTAATATCAGCAGTTTCTTTGGCTTCGTTTTGCAATTTAGCAACTAGCTCTACCAAATCCTGTTTGATATCTCGCTCTGTCATTTTTATGAGTTTGTCGGCTGCTTCTGTCTTTGTTAGCTTGGCAATTTTTTCTAGTTTGTCTTGTTGCTTAGAACGGATCTCGCGGATCTCGTTTTTAAGCTGCTCAACTTCATCTTCGTTTTTGCGAAGTGATTCGTTGCGCCTATCTAGCTCATCTAGTTTACGATCTAGATTTTCTTCACGTGTTACGATTCTTTTTTCTAGGTCTTTGAGCTCACCGCGTCGGGCATGTTCTGCCTTTCGGGTTTCGTCAATTTCTTTTTTTGACTCCTCGCGGGCTTTGTCAATTAATTTGCTGGCTTCTTTTTTGGCCTTCTCGAGTTCTTTTTCGGCTTTTATTTCGGCTGAACCGATTCTGCGCTTAGTAATGACTACGTTGGTTCCAAAACCAACAGCCAAACCAGCTACAGCTAATAGTACTGCTAACATGGCATTCCTTTCTTCAGGTAATGCAGGTAAGTTGGCCTTTAAAGACAATCGCTATCACATCTCTAGTCTATTTAAGGAGTTACTTATCTGATAATCAAGTTGATATTGGGTTGAATAATGAATCTCTAGTATGTCTCTCACACTAATGAAATACATACTATAAATATACCTTTTTTTATCTTGTACGGTCAAATATATTGTTGATTCATTTTTTAGGTTTTGTGATATTGGGCTCGCTGCCATATTCCGGCACGACGATTTTATCGTTTTCGCCATCATTTAGTCTGATGATACCATCAGATATCCAATCATCCCCGGTTTCGCCAACAATACTTACGTTCAGTGAAGAGGCAAGTGCATTGGCTACACTCGCTCCGATCCTCAGGCCGGTGAAACTGCCAGGACCTTTATAAAAAACAATTGCGTTGATATCTTTATACTCTAAATTTTGCTGCGTTAGCTGCTCTTCAATCACTTTATGAATTGTTTCAGCAAGCTCACGATTAGCATTCCAGGTGTAGTAGGCAAGGGGAGTTGCCTGTTGGTAGATACCAATTTCGGATTCAGGTTTATCTGTACGGATAGTAATAATATTCATATTCTTAACTTGTTAAGTATTGGCGGGGGATTAGGTATTTAGTATTTTCATCGTAACTTACTTTTATATCGCGGCTATTTTCTGACTTTACAGATATTACTATTCTTAGTTTATTTGCGGGTAATATATCTTCTACTATATCTGCCCACTCGATGACCGTTACTGCATTATTGTCTGTTATAACTTCGGCTAGTTCCTGCTTCATAATTCCAGGTTCCTTGAGTCTATAGAAATCAAAATGATACAAGGTAAGTTTTTTGCCATCATGCTGATTGCTTATAGTAAAGCTCGGACTGTGAACTTCTTCTGTAATTCCAAGTCCTTTGGCTAGTCCTTTGACGAAAGTAGTTTTGCCACCGCCAAGATCACTGACCAACTCTATTACCTCACCGCCCTTTAAATTATGGCCGAACTCCTCGGCGATCTTTAAGGTGTCTTCTAAACTTGAAGACGATATTTGACAAATCTGTTCGGTACTCATAGCAAGCGTATAGTAGCGCGAGAAGCCCAACTATAGCAATAGTCCATATTTTTACAGCGGCTTGGGCGGGCGGTTCACTATACGAACTTGTTAGTTTGGCTGTCTGTAGTTTCTTGGTTTTTGAGGCAGCCTTAACTTTTCCTTTACTTGTTAAGGATTTGGATTTTGTAGCTTTTTTGTTTTTCGTAGTTGCTATAGCTTTGATTATATTTGAGGCATTGGGCGTTGGCTGAGAAGACCAAGACCATTTGCCATTTGCCAATGCCCAAGAATTTCCGTCTTTTGCAGACCCATATTGGGCGGTGGCAGAAATAGAGTTACCGAATGGATCTAGCAGCTTGACCAGGCCGCCGTTATTGCTCAGGTTTAGTCCTGTAGTTTCTGAATAAAACGCTGTGAAGCTATTTGGTGACAAGAGAGTATTACTGGGAAAAGTATATTTTCGTAGAGTTGTTGTGCCAGACTGAAGAACAAAACCAGATAGGTCAAAACTTGTGTCGTTAGGATTATAAAGCTCAATATATTCGTCGACAGAATCATTTCCGCTGCCAGAAGGGTTGGGCAATAGCTCAGAAATTGTAGGTGCTTTGAGGCCTATATCGGCGCTCGGAAACACAGGAGCAGAAACTGCATCTACTGGTTGGTCGACAATAATTACCGGGGGTTCAGTAGACGGCAACAACTGGTTCAAGCCAATGTTTATTGGTATAGGATTTGTAGAATAAGTGACCACATTGCATGGATTGTTGCCGTCTGGCTGTACCTGAATCCAGCTGCCTTCTCCGGCTGATGTTATTTTTGGCTTGCCAGATGCATCTAATGGCTGGCGTTGCAAAAAAGCATTCACACTAGATGGCAATGTCTGCGCTCCGGCAGTTGCAGTCTTGGACCAACCAACATAATCCTGCATAGCAGAAACCACCGAACCTCCAACAGAGGTCTGATTAAGAGCAATTACTTCAACCATACCGGCTGTGCTAGAAAATCCCAGAGATACTGAGTCAACACTCATTTGGTAACAAAGCAGCAGCGCACTATCGTTGACCATATAGTAACTATGCGGTGGCAGATAACCTGAAAGAGCGATCAGCCGGCTGCTTGTCGCTTTAGTCAGGTCGTAGCTATTAAAGTAGCCCAGTTGGTACTTGCTCATATCCAGTGTGGCACTAGTCGTGTTATATAGAGTTACGAACTGCCCATTGCTGCTGGTTATTTTGAGCTGGCTAATTATTAGGGAGGGATTTGGAGCCGATTCAGCCATTGCTTTTCCAACTGGCATGACCACAAACATGCCACAGAAGACCAAAACTGTAGCTGTTCTTAGTAGGCTTACTTTAATCCACCGCATAGTGAGCGAATTGTATTGGCTATTACAGTTAAATGACAAACAGTAGCGTAATGAAAAGCTAAATTTCATTAAATAATTTAATGAAATAACTATTAAGCTATCGTATAATGATAAAATGCTTCAGCTTAGCGCAACTCTTATAAACAAAAATATTCTGTCTCTTAGGACAGGTGAAGTAATCGCTTCAGTTACGGCCCCCATTTTTAATCCGAACAATCTTAAAGTTGAAGGATTCTACTGCCAAGACAAATTCAGCAAAAAAGAATTAATTTTAGTTTATCAAGACATCCGCGATATTGTGCCGAAAGGCTACGTAGTTAATGATTTCGATGTACTTGTTGAAGCAGAAGATCTTGTCAGGCTAAAAGACGTATTAGAGCTTAACTATCAAATACTAGGAAAAACCGTACAAACCACCAGCAAGAAAAAAATAGGCAAAGTCGTGGACTACGCAACAGAAATGGAAACTATGTTTGTGCAAAAAATATATGTTGGGCAATCAATAATCAAAAGTTTTAATGGCGGCAGTCTGAGCATTGATCGCTCGCAGGTCAACGAAATAACACCCAGTAAAATTATAATTAATGACTTGCTAGAGGGAAGTGCAGTGCGAGCATCGGCTGCTGCGGCTTAATCTTCTGGATCTTTTAGCGCATCTTTTATGTCACCGTAGCTAAAACCTTGTGATGCCAAATACTGCATGAGTTTGAGATTGTCTTGGTATTTGGTCTGGCGGCGCTTGCGTTCAATTATTTTATGCAAGTTTTCTAGCTCTATAGCACTATCGCTGCCTACTGCCTGATTTATAATATCCTGCGGAATTTTTTTGATTTTAAGTTCTAAAATCAATTTGCGACGTGACGTAGGACGCAGTAAATTACGATCATTTACAAAACTCTCGGCAAACTTTTTATCATCAACATATCCAAGTTTAGTTAACTTGTTAAGTATATCTTCCATAAGGGTAGGGGAGGCACCTTTGCGCTTCAAATAAGTCTGTAATTCCCAACTAGACCTGAGCCTAATTGATAAATATCTGAGTGTAGCGTTATATAATTTATCATCAATCGAATTCTGTTTATACTGCTCCACCTCATCAGCTGTTAATTCCTGGCCACGTACCAGCTTGCTTTCAAGTAGGGCGTCATCGCTCAAAGAAAAACTATATTTTTCATCAACAAAAATAAAAGAACTAAGATTTGAACCTGTTGAAAAAAAACCACCTCGACGAATTGAAAGCATCATGAGCCACCCGCCCGTAAGAAATAAAGCTGTTTGCAAC
>JBAXMV010000014.1:0-14112 GCA_037134095.1 bacterium
GTCCTATGGCGCCGCCGATTTGCTGGGCGGTGGTAAGTAAGCCCGATGATAGGCCCGACTCTTGCTTGCTGACACCGCTGGTAGCAGCAATAGTGACGCTCACAAAAGTTGCACCCATACCTAGAGCAAAGACCATCATGCCAGGTGCTACGTCGTGCCAGAAATCGCCATCAACTGGGATGTGCGACAGCATGAATAAGCCAGTAGACACGAAAAGTGGTGCTATTACCAGTATTGGCTTGTAGCCAATCTTGGCGATTATGCGTGGCACGTTGGCAGCTGTTATACCGATGATTATTGGAATGATCAGGAAGTTTACACCAGTTCTAACAGGCGAATAACCGAGAGTTTCTTGCATGTAAAGTGTTAGGAAAAAGAATACCGAGAAGATGCCTGCTGCCAAAATTAGCTGGGCTAAATCTGCTCCAACTAGGTTGCGATTTCGGAAAATTCTGAGTGGCAAAAGTGGGTGCTTGGCTCGGCTTTCGTTAATCACAAAAAGTGTTAGCGAAACAATGCTGATTGTGAAATATGTAATTGCATGGCGTGAAGTCCAGCCATCTGTAGGTGCTTTGACTAAGCCGTAAACTAAGGCCATCAGACCGCCAGTTACCAAGAAAGCTCCTATAGCATCAAAGTTGCGGTGCTTAGACTCAGATTCGTGCTTGGGCAATATCCAAAATGCCGTCAGCACAACCATTACTCCTACTGGAACGTTGATAAAGAAGTTCCAGCGCCAGTTGAGATACTGAGTTAAAATACCACCAAGTAGCACGCCTACAGCTGCCCCACCGGCAGCTACTGCGCCCCATACAGATAATGCAACGTTGCGTTCCTTGCCTTCGTTATAGATAACTAGCACGATAGACAATGCCGCTGGAGACATGAATGCGCCAGACAATCCCTGCAATATTCTGGCTGTTATGATCATGCCGCCGCTTTGCGATAGTCCGCTAAGCAGTGAGGCCATAGTGAATCCAATAATTCCCAAGATAAATGTCTTGCGTCTGCCAAATAAATCGGCTGTTCTGCCGCCAAGCAGCAAGAAGCCGCCAAAGGCCAATGAATATGCTGTGACTATCCATTGCAGGCTTGTATTTGGCATAGAGAATGCCCTTTGAATAGATGGCAATGCAACGTTTACGATCGATACGTCAAGAACAACCATAAACTGCGCTAGCGCCAGCAGAATTAATATAAACCAGTGACTCGTGCCACCCTTACCAGAACTTTTAGTCTTTTTTTGAGCCATTGCTCGCCTCTCTTTTTATGCAAATATCTTAATGCTAATTGTAAATTAGCGGCTTAAGCAATCCAAACAAAATACATTTTGACTACATTGATTTAGGCTGGTTATGTTATGATTAACAGATGAAAATGAGGTTTTGTAAGTGAGTTTAAGTATAGGTATTGTAGGTCTTCCAAATGTTGGCAAGTCGACGCTTTTTAATGCGCTGACTGGCAGCAATATTTTGGCAGCTAATTACCCGTTTGCGACTATTGAGCCCAACACTGGAATTGTGCCCGTGCCAGACGCTCGACTGAGTAAGCTAGCCGATATATATGACTCCAAAAAGGTATTACCTGCCACAGTATCGTTTGTTGATATAGCTGGTCTTGTGGCTGGCGCTAGCGAAGGCGAAGGTTTGGGCAATCAGTTCTTGGCTCACATACGTTCTACTAACGCTATCGTTCAAGTTGTTCGAGCATTTGATGACAGTAATGTGATTCATGTAGATGAGCAGCATGATCCGGCAAAAGATATCGACGTAATCAATACCGAATTAGTGCTCGCCGACTTGCAAACAGTCACCAAACGCCTGCCCCGAATCCAAAAAGAAGCTCGCGCCAATCCAAAGCTTAAGCCAGCCGTAGAAGTCACAGAAAAACTGCATAAAATTTTGAACGACGGTGACCCTGTATGGAAGCACCCCGACATAGAATACAGTTTGGTGTCTGATCTGCAGCTTATTACCGCCAAGACGGTCATATATTTATTCAATCTCGACGAGGCTGGACTGAGTGACACTGCCCTGCAGGAAAAACTTGCTGCATTGGTAGCGCCATCACGTAGTTTGTTTGTTTGCGCCAAGCTCGAAAACGAATTAAAAGAATTAGACGAAGCTGATGCTAGCGAACTACTAGAGAGCTATGGACAGCACGAATCAGGACTGCTGCAATTGATTCACGCCGCCTACGACACCTTGGGTCTGCAGAGCTATTTAACGGCTGGCGTCCAGGAAATACGAGCCTGGACAATTCACCAGGGCGACACTGCTCCGCAAGCTGCTGGAGTTATTCATGGCGATTTCGAACGTGGCTTTATTGCTGCTGAAATCGTGAACTACCCCGACCTGATTGCCGCCGGATCTATGCAAGCTGCCAAGGCTGCCGGCAAAGTCCGGACCGAGGGCAAAACCTATGTCATGCAGCCAGAAGATGTAGTCGAATTTAGATTTAACGTTTAGTCGGTTGCAGATGCTTGCTGGTTGCCGTTTGGAATCGGCACTTCAATGTGTGGAGCTTTAGGCAAAGATTTATTTTTTATGGACTGAGGCAATTTGCCGTAGGCTATTTTGAGAGGGTTTATTTCTGTTCTGCTTTCGTCTGGTACGTAGCGTAGGTTATCTCCCATAATGTCGTCAGCTTGTATGGTGCTAGATTTTGGGCCAAATATTTCTTGCACTCCGGCACTATACATTTCGTCGTCTAGCGAGCTAGTTGTGACTGGCTCAGGCTGAGCCGGTTTAGTAGTCAGTCCCTGAGCAAATAGGAAATCGTTTAGCTCCTTGGGGGTGGGTTGTATTTGTGGAGCGGGAGTCCTTGTAGTGTTTTGAATTTTTAGCTGTTCGCTAAGTTCGGCCTGTTGTTTGTGCTGGGCTAGTAGATAGGTTTGCAGCTGTTGGTTGATGCGCTCTAGGTGCTGCTTTTGGTCTACTTGAGAAGATTGTTGTTGCTTCTTGGAATCTGCCATACAGTGCTGAACGTGAGTAATTAACTTTCTTAATCTTGGTTGATTGAGGCTTGTGAACCTAAGATTTTTAGAGCCTGCCGAGATACTGATACTTGCGCCGACAATGCGGTGATTGTAATCTAGCTCGTTGATCATATCGAAACGTAGATCTTCTACGGTAAGGTAGTTAAGAGGCTTTTTGTCGACTAAAAGAACACGCACATCAGTGGCTACCAGGAGAGCAAAGCCACCCTCGTAGATTCCGTTGACGCACTCGTATATTACTTCCTCTGGAAGAATAATACTTGGCAACTCCCTTAGTTCAGTACGGCCCCAACCATGTTGGTTAAAGTTTATGGCGCTTAGCTGACTTATGATTGAATCGTTGCTTACCATAATTTTACCTACCTTTCTATTTGTACTCTTATTGTATAAGTTTCGGACGTCTAGAATCGTGAAAATACTCACTATGGCGGTGTGATTTAAATCGCACCCGAAAAAACTACTACACATCTAATTTGACAGAAGTTAATTTCGTATTCATAATTAATATATGTTGGCGTCATCGGAACAGATGAAAGAATTTGTGGAACTGTTCAAGGCGCAAGGTACAAAACAAATATACAAAAAAGGTGATCTGATCATACGCCCCGGCGACATACCGCACGGGGTTTATTATATTGAAAAAGGCATAGTAAAAGCCTACGACATTACTCGCTATAACGAAGAAAACTTACTAGTAATCCGTAAGTCAGGAGAAGTTTTTCCCCTGATATGGGCCATAACTGGCAGAGAGCGCAAGGTAATCTATCAGACTTTGGCGGAGACCACTGTGCATAGAATTACTAGAGAAGTATTTTTGGAATTCATGGAGGGTAACCCGGAAGCCATGGCTCCCCTACTCGACCTAACGATTGAAATGTACAGACTGCATAGTGAACGCATCCTGAATCTCGAATACCGAACGGTCCGTGAACGTATTGTTTCTTTTCTGCTGACAATGAGTTTGCGTTTTGGCGCAAAAACCAGTGATGGCATTTTGATAGATGTGCCTTTGAGACACCAAGACATAGCCAGCTCTATAAACGCTACCAGAGAAACAACTAGCCGAGAGCTTTCAGCCCTAACTCGTAAAGGTCTTATAATTACCAAGCAGTCTCAAATTACCATTCAAGATGAACCAGCGATGGCAAAAATCTTAGAACTTTAGTGCTACTTCCAGTTAAGTATTATTTTTTCTATCAGCTCAACTGCGGTTTTACGATCCGGCACGTCCTGCTGGTCGTAATAATGCTCGGTACTTATGTAGTCCGACACCACATTTAAACATTCCAAATCATCCCCCAAAATATGCATGCGATCGACTGCTTTTACACTTGCGAATGGTACAGCTACTATCAATTTCTCAATGCTAATTGGTTTTAAAAATTCAGCTACAAGATCCAGCTTGAAACCTGATGCCAGGCCATCTGATACAACTATTACGTTATGGCCTCTAAGCATGTTTTTGCTGGCTGTTCCGGCGCTACTTACGAGCTTATTCATGTCGCGCATTTTGGATAGTTTTTCTTGCTCTATGAGATTGAAATACTCCATATTATTCATCTATTTGGCCCTGGGAGTAGTGTCGGTTATAAGTAGTCGTGCCATTTGCGGTAATACCTACCAAAGCTTCACTGTCTCTTGGCATTACTATTTCTTCGCTAAGCATCATATTGATTGCACAGTGTAATTTCATGGCAATTTGAGCGCCCACCATTACACCACCGTCATCGATGGCAAGGACTATGCAGTTTTCATAGCGATATTTGTCATGCAAGCGATTAGCCAGCATGCGGCCCGCCTGTACACGAGAAGCAAAATACATATGCTTAGTTTAGCTTATTTTTTCGAGTAAGTAGAATCGTTCTTGGTTGCCTTTGGCACCACTAACTTCTGAGTCAGCCTTGTTTTTGATGACAAAATTATTTTTGGCCCAAGCTTCAAAATCTTTGAGAATTTGACGCCTAATTTTGTCGTTTTTGATGACGCCTTTATGCATAATATTGCTGTTTAGGGCTTCGAACTGGGGCTTTACCATGGCTACAATTTGCGTAGATTTGTTTGATAATTTTGATACAGCTGGCAGGATTTGCCGAAGCGACATAAATGATACATCGGCTACTACAATATCTAACTTTTGATCTGTGTTAAATGTTATGATGTCAGTTTTTTCGTGAAGCTCAATTTTTGGATTACCCTTAAGGCTTGGGTGCAATTGATTGCTGCCAAGTTCGACTGCAATTGATTTTTTGGCTCCGTGCTTAAGTGCATAATCCGTAAAACCACCGGTGCTACTACCAACGTCTAATACTACCTTGTCTGCAAAATCTAGATCTAGGCTTTGGGCCACAGAAGCTAGCTTAAGCCCTGCTCGACTGACGTACTGGGCATCTACTTTGAGTTCTATGTTGTCCGTCTCTGAAACCAAGGTGCCAGGCTTAGTAATTTTCTTGCCGTTGACACTAACCTTGGCTAGCTTGATATAGCTTTCGGCTTGAGAGCGTGAAACAACTTGATTGGTTGATGCTAGATATTGATCTAGGCGAGTTTTCACTTATTTTTTAACGCGTTCACGGTAGGCTCCAGTGGTGGTATCTACCGAAATTACGTCTCCTTTTTTAATAAATGCCGGTACCTTTACGGTAATTCCGGTCTCGAGGGTAGCATCTTTTGTGATTGATGAGCTACTGTCGCCTTTTACGGCATCTTCGCTGTAAGTGACCAGCAGTGGTACGTTCTTAGCCAGCTCTACATTGATTGGCTGATCATTGAAAAACTGTAGTTGCACAACATCGCCTTCTTTCATGTATCCAGCATTGTCACCCACCAAATCTGCACTCACCTCAAACTGGTTAAACGTTTCTTCGTTCATGAAGAAGAAATTTGTGCCGTCACTATACAGGTACTGAACAGATTGGTTAGTTACATCTGCACTGTCTAATTGCTCATTGCCTTTAAAAGTTTTTTCCAAAACTTTACCGTCGAGCAAACTTTTGATACGAACATTTACGATTGATCCGCCCCGCCCCATTACTTTTTGGTTGTATTCCACGACACGAAAAGGTTCGCCCTCATATTGAAAGAGGACGCCTTTTTTGAGATTGGTAATACTTAAGCTCATAGGACTAGTTTAATCTTTGCTTAAATACTAGTTTGAAGCCACGAAAGGCATTAGCGCCAAATGTCGAGCACGCTTGATAGCTGCGCTTAGACGGCGTTGTTGGCTTTCTGTAAGACCAGTTTTCTTGCGGCTTTCGATTTGTCCGTAAACATTTACGTAGCGCTGCAAGTTCTTGAAGTCTTTGTGGTCAAAATATGCCACATCGGTTCGGTGTTTAAAAATCTTTGCCATTAATATTTCTCCTTAAAATGGAATATCATCTAAATTGATTGGTTCATCGCCGATGTCTTCTACTACGACATCGTCTTTTTTTTCTTTTTTGTTTGATGGGCTAGGACTTGAGCTTGATTCATCGCTAGATGAGCTGTTGCTGTCGTCGTTTCGGCCGTCTAGGAAGGTTACGTCGTTGGCTAAAACCTCTACCTTGTTACGCTTTTGGCCATCTTGCTCCCATGATCGTGATTGGACTCGTCCTTGCACTAGGCAGCGTCGTCCTTTGCTTAAGTACTGTGAGACTCTTTCTGCGAGTGGACCCCAGCAGACGATGTCTACGTAGTCTGTAGCTTCTTGCCATTCTCCGCCTGCATCCTTGTAGCTACGATTTAGCGCTAGGCTAAAATTAGTTACATTTTGACCGTTTGGAGTGTTACGCAATTCTGGATCGCGTGTTAGGTTTCCCATTAGTGTTACTTGGTTTAGGCTTCGTGCCATATTAGTATCCTCCTATTTATAAGACATATGTCTTTTTCTTAATTTAAGTATTTTTACCCTACGCCCTTGCCTGCATACTCGTCAAGCTCTAGGCAATACTATTTCAGATATTTTTAACGAATACTGGTATTATTCTTCGTCTTTATCTTTGGAATCGTCTTCTCTATCACCGCGCTTAGCAGCCTGTTCAGCTTTTACAGCTTTAGCAGCTTCTGCTTTTGCTAGACGTTTGACGTCTGGCTTGGTGATTAGGAAACGAATAACTTCGTCAGTAATGTTGAGTGTGCTTTCTACTTTAAGAACACCTGATCCAGGCATTTCTACGCTGTAGAAAACATATATTGCATGCTCATTGCCGCTGATCTGGTAGGCTAGCTTGCGCTTGCCCCAGTTGTCGGTAGCTGTGATTTTACCACCGTTATCGGTGACAATTTTTGCTACTTTCTCTTCGGCCTTGGTTAGGTCGACTTCGAGATCAGGGTGATATAGCACTGCTAATTCGTACTGATTCATTATTTGCAATCCTTCCTTTGGTTAAAGCCTACGCACCACGTTTAAAGATTGTCGTAAGCTGAGGTTGATATTGAATACAATTATACCTTAGCTACCTCTGTTAGTCAACCCCATGCAACTACTTCGACATAATAGTCAAAGAGCCAGTTTGCACATTAATACCTGAGTCTGTATATACTGCAGGCATCTTGAGTGTGCGAACTTTTAATTCTCTCGGTGTTTCGCCCGCACTGCCCAGCGCACCAAATATTGATACACCCATTTTTTGGGCTTTTTCTCTGATGTGGCTCTGCATTATTTCAGTTACCTGAGGACTTGTTACAGACTTGTACACTGGTTCAGTATAAATAACTGGTTGGCCATTTTCGTCTTGCATTAGACGAGTAATTGCACGTCCTATAATTCCGCCTTTTTCATTTCGTACAATCATGATTTTAACCTCAGGTCCAAAATAACCAATTAGTCCTTGGTTATAAGAACCGTTTGCATAATGCTGACATGAGCGTTGTGGTGTTTCACCAATTTCTATTGTTACCTTGGGGTCGATGGTGTCCTCAGCGATAAAAACTTCTGGTTGTCCGTTTTCTTTGGCATGATCTTCCAATAAAGCAAAAACGCTATTTGGAATAAATCTAAGCTCTTCAGGTAGCTCTGTCTGCAGCTCTGATAAAACAGATTGAAGAGTTTCTTGAGCTTTACGCTTACCATTCTCGTCAGGGTCGCTTAATAACGAGCCGGAGGCAACTTCTTCGGCCGTTATATTTGCGACGCGTATTATCAAGCGGAGTTGCTCCAAATGTTCGCGTGTATTCTTAAGATAAGTTAAGACTTGTTCAGTTTCTGTGCCATCTCTTAGTAGACCTATAAGATTCATAACCTCTCTGGAATTATTAATTTCTCCTAAGTTGCCGACAATTTCTTCTATTGCCTCTGGACCCAATGGCTGGCCTTTTGCTCTACCAATTGCCTTATGTAGCGTGCCAGTTAACCGACCCAGCCCATTCCTTGACGCAATTATATCGGTCAGGCTTGAAGCGTCTACTGTGTACCCAGTAGCCAACAAATCAATATCTATACTCCCCAGTGCAACTGCTTCTCGAATGGCTTGGGCAGTATCTGCCGCGGTACTTATCATCTCGGTTTCAGTACTTGTCTGACCATCACTTATCCAGTCTTGGTATTGCTCAAGCGTAAGTCCTTCCGGTAAATAGCCTGCGTCAATCATTTCTTTAAGTGCTTCTTCACTACCATTTCCTCTTCGCCATTCACTATAGCTGTCGTCAGCAACGGATTTAGTAAGTCCAGCTAGAGCTTTCTTATACTCTGGGTCATCAATAAATTTATGCGCATAAGCAAGTAGTGGACCGACTCCACCAAACTTTTCCAATAGTTTTGCTGTAGCATCCTTATCCAGCGGCTCATTATCTCCAATAATTTTAGAAATGAAGTTCTCTATAACTCTTGACTCTATATCGTCTAATGAATCAGTCTCAGAAATTTGAACAGAACCATACATATTAAGATTCCTAAATATTCTTGCGGCTCGCTCTTCTTGTTTGGCAGATAATGTTGGGTTTTTGTCCAAAAACATTTCATACGACTGGCGAACTTCAGGATCTCTACATATAGTTGAGATGTTGAACTGAAAAGAACTTACCCGTTCAACGTAATGTTGAATAAGTAACGGGTCTGATAGTTTAGAGGCCTGCGAATAAGCATCCCATATTATCCCCGTGCCACCTCTGATAGCTAAACTAGTGCTATCCACCTCTGCACTGTTCATAATACCCAGTATGAACGAAGGTAAAGCAACAGAAGGATTTTCAAAAACCTTGCTTAGTTTTGGGCTGTCAGCTATCGCATCAATTAATCCTTTGAGTCTTAACGGGTCATACAAAACTTGATTAGGGATTCTTGTGTGTATAGATGAATCGTGAGGCGCTGCATCCAACTCTTGACCAAAAATCGTTTTAAAGTTTTTGTCATTTATTAGACCTAGGACGGTCTTAATTAGTATTGACGGATTTTTTTCGTCAAATATCTGGCGTAACATGGTTTGATCAAGGCTACTTGCAGATAGTCTCTTCGTAACTTCTTTTGCCTCTTCGCTGTCCAGCGCTTCAGCTAGCTTTAACAAATGCCCGTCCTGACTAAATTCAGGTTCGGCTATTATTCTTCTTATCAAGTCTGTTACACAATTTGTATACTTCGTATTGAATTGTGGGGCAATCCTTATAAGAAGGTCTGAGGTGGTTGGATCCTCGAGTGATGCTGTAAAGCGCTCGAAGTCCCTTGGACCTTTCAGCGCATGTTCTGCTGCTAAGGGATCTTGCATGAGCTTTGTGCAATTTTCAATTACCTGATCACTCATGCCAAAATTAGTAGACATTATTTCTGTTGCTTCTTGTTGGAGTGCACTAGAAATAGTTCTTAGTTCGATTAATGCGCTCTCAGGTGGTTTTACGGATTCAGTCATTTCATCTGCAAATATCTTACCGACAAGAGCTGCTTTATTCGCCAAAGCTAAACAGCTAAATGCATCTTCTTCACTATGGATTTCTGTTTGCGAAACAGTCAACCCTACCGCACTTAAAACTTCTTCATGAACAATTATTCCATAAGCTGTTCGGTCATATCGAGTTGTCGATCGAAAATGCTCTAACATATCGGGGCTAGTCATTGGTCCATGGCGTTCAATTATGCCAGGTACTAGCGCAGCTGCGAGTAGGCTCTCGTCAACCATTTCCCCAATTTCAGGAAACTCACGTTTTTGTTTAATAGCGCCCCTTAAAACTGCGAATACGTGCTTCTCTCTTGGGTCAGTAATGGTTTCGAGATCTAATGACTCTAGTTTTTCAGCCAGAGGATGATCTGCAGGCAATGTTTCGGGAGGCGCAGCTCCGTTTATGTAGATCGGTCTCAAAAAATATGCGGCAGTTAGCTCAGCCACGCCAGTGTTACCTGGCTCCGATAAAATTTCTTTAAAAACCTCGTCGTTGGACTTTGATTCAAAAAGATTACGATGCTCCTGATCGGTCAGCGGACGGGCAGTAATTGTTTCTTCTGGAATAGCTTCTTGAGTCATTTTTTATTTTTAATAATTCTTTTTCAGAATAGCAAAATAGATTCTTGGTGTCTACCTGTTAGTAGGTCTAGGTGTGGTCTGGGAAGTTTTCGTCTAGGGCATCATTGGCCACAGTGTCAACTGATGCTTTGCGGCCAAATACATCATCTATTGAGCTTACTAGAACCTCGCGTGGTCTAGAGCCATCTGCCTGTCCGATAATTCCCTGGTCTTCCATTTGTTCGATTAAGCGGGCTGCGCGGCCATAGCCAATTCGTAGTCGTCTTTGAAGTAGGCTGGTGCTGGCTTTTTTGTTTTCGATTACTACTCCAACAGCGTCTTTGAACATATCGTCATCAGCATCGTTGGCGCCATAATCAGCTACAATTCCGCCCTTACCGTTGAGTTGTACTGGCTGAGCAACCACCTCGTCATCATACTGAGCAGGCCTTTGCATGCGTATAAAATCGAGTACCTTGTTGGTTTCTTCGTCACTTATAAACGCACCCTGGACGCGCTTAGGCTTAGCCATATCGGAAGTATTGAAGAGCATATCACCCATACCGAGAAGTTTTTCGGCTCCTGGTTGATCAATAATTGTGCGGCTATCTATTTGGCTCTGGGTTGTGAATGCAATGCGACCAGGAATATTAGCTTTGATAAGTCCAGTAATGACGTCTACTGAAGGACGCTGGGTGGCTAAGACCAGGTGAATACCTACTGCTCGGGCCTTTTGAGCAATTCTAACAATCAGGGCTTCTACGTCGCGTGCGGCCATCATCATTAGGTCGGCCAACTCATCGATAACGATTACGATGTAGGGCATGCCTTCTTCTTTTTTCTCGTTATTGTATTCAATGATGTTGCGCTTGCCTACTTCACTGAGGGCTTTGTAGCGTCGTTCCATTTCGGCGACTGCCCACTTCAGTGCACTAATGCACTTTTCGGGCTCAGTGATAACTGGGGTTAGCAGATGCGGAATGTCTTCGTATGGCTTAAGTTCAACCTGCTTGGGGTCTACCAAAATAAGCTTCAGGTCAGAAGGTGAATTTTTGTATAGCAAGCTAGTTAAAATAGTGTTGATCATAACTGACTTACCGGAACCGGTCTGACCAGCAACAAGCAAGTGAGGCATTCCGGACAAATCACCTACAATTGCTGTTCCGGAAATATCTTTACCCACTGCAAAGCAAAGTGGTTTTGCGGCGTCTTGCCATGGCTTAGACAAAATAACAGAACTCAGCCTAACGGTTGCAGACTTAATATTTGGCACTTCCACGCCAACTAATCTTTGGCCAGGAATTGGTGCTTCTATTCTTATAGAATGGGCTGCTAAATCGAGTGCTAAGTTGTTGTCTAGAGCTGTAATTTTAGTTAGTTTTACCCCTGTTGGAGGCTTGAGGGTAAATTGTGTGACGCGTGGGCCAACATTCGCCCCTTCCATACCAACTTCAATATTGAAATTGTTGAATGTGTCTTTGATAATTTTGGCATTAGCATTGACGTCACCGGCATCGGCTTTGTCTTGTTTTTGGTCAAGCAGTTTTACGCTTGGGAATTGCCAATTCGGATCACTGGCGGTGGTTAGGGCTACGTGATTTTCTTTGGAGGTTAAGGCTACCGCGGCATTTTTGAGGCCACTTGATTTAGAGCTAGGGTCTTCACCGCCATGTCTTTCTACAGGCACTCCTTCATTTAGCTTAAAGCCGTCTTCGGCATTAGCTTTGAGTTTTGCGAGATCATTTTCGTCATCAGTTTTCTTAGAGAATAGTTCTTTGATTCGGAGCAGAACTTTTGGAGAAATTCCAAACGAAAAGAATACAGCAAGCATTGTAAGTATTAGAAGCAATATAGAAGCTGGAGTCTGATCTAGTGCGGTTAGTATAGCTTTGCCAAGTATCTCGCCAACTGCACCGCCGTGGCCACTAGTCCAGCCAGTTTTTGCGGTGTATGACGCGAGGGCTACAAAAAACCAGGTGCTAGAAAACAGCAATACGCAAAGCATCCCCATTAAATTAGGTAGTGGAATCCTTTTGTCTTCAGCCATGAATTTATATACGCCCCAATATACGAGTGCGATTGGGGTTATATATGCAGCGTAACCAAATACCCAGTAAGCTGCCTTGAATAAACCAACTGGTAATGGCCCGCCGGTGCCAAAACCGCCTATTAATAAGAAGGCAGCAACCACCATTAGCAAAATTGCACCGCTAAGAGCCCAAAAAGACCCCTGCTCTGGCTCTAGGTCTTTTGCAGTTTTCTTTTTGGAAGCTTTTGACTTGGTAGGTTTTTTCTTTTTGTTTGCCATATCAATCTATTAATTATATCAGTTTTGGTGATTTTTATGTTTATTTAACATAATGCTATTATAGCAATTTTTACAACTATTGTCAATGTCCTGGAATTTTGAAATATTTTTTGGTATGGAGTAAAATTGTAAAATGAAATTCAAAGATAATATGGAGGCTCGTACCCTTCAAAGGATCAACAACAAAGCTGAGCGATTAGGCATTTATACAGCTCGCAAAATACAAAAAGCTACTATCGAAGAGCCCAACATTGATTATTTAACAGTTGAGGTGTCTAAGGCACCCAAGCAGATTAACACTATGAACTGGCTCAACAGAATAGGTGAAGCAGCCGAAGACTACCTCTACCAAAATGACGAATTCCTATATGATTATGTCAATTTTGACCCTGAAGAATCTCTGGACGCCAGTCAAGACAGGTACATTACTTCAAATGGACGTGTAGAGACCTATACGCTACACATCGCAAAGCTTATATTCAAGATGGATCCGATTGTGGCGGAGCCTAATCGGACCCTCAATTTTTAGTCTACCCTAGGGTCTTGCGCTAATAGTCGAGCACGCATTTCTTGGAAACGCTTTTGTTGCTCAGCGGCCATTTCTTCTGGAGATTTTTCTACATTATCCGAATTGTCGCTACCTGTTGCGCCACTTTGGCGTTTAGCGTCTTGCTGTTGCCTGTTGCCGCTGCCATTAATGACATTGATTACAGGAATCACGATTGGACTGCGCTGGGTGTGTTCAAAAAGATAGTGCATGACATGCTCTTTGAGTTCGACTTTGAACCTATCTAGGTCAACGCGCTTAAATCTTTGAGAAACTGCCCTTTTGAGCTCAGCTCGTAAGCCGTTCATGATTTCTTCATTATCTCTCATATATATGAAGCCGCGGCTGATGATATCTGGGCTAGTCATCAAGCTGCCTGTTTTCTTGTCGACAGTTAGGATGATAGCTACTAAACCTTCTTCACTTAGTAATACGCGGTCTTTAACAACTACGTTATTTACTAGTGCTCCAGTTTGGTCAACTAGTACTGTGCCGTGCGGTGCATCACCGATTATTTCCATTTTGTCTTGGGTAAGACCAATCACCTGGCCGTTTTCGGCGCTCAGTGTGTTGGCTCGTGGAATACCCTGTTCAATAGCGATATCGATATGGTATTTCTTGGCTGTGTAGTCACCGTAAATTGGAATGAAAAACTTAGGTTTGGTCATATTGATCATATCGGCGTACTCATCGCGTGAGGCGTGGCCAGATACGTGCAGTGGACCAATATTGTCTACGTCGCGGGTTTCGTGTCTAAAAACATGAACATGTTTTTTGAGTAGTTCGTCTACCATTGTACGTATTTTGGCGTCGTTACCGGTGTATGGAATTGGTGTGCTCGAAAGTATCACCG
>JBAXMV010000015.1:0-14017 GCA_037134095.1 bacterium
GGACAAATGGATACGGTTTTGTCTAAAATTGCCGATTTTTACGAAGAAGAAGTCACTACCGAGATTGATGGCCTGGCCTCAATAATTGAACCGATATTAATTATTATTTTAGGAATTGGTGTGGGCTTAATAGCGGCATCAGTTATGGGCCCTATAGCAAATCTTTCAAAAAATATTGGTAATTAAGAGAAGTAGTTATTGACTTGGTTACGCTAACGTTTATAATCATAAACAGATAACTTCGAAGTATATGAATACATCAAGGAATAATCTGTAAATCATTTAATATTCAAGGAGGGTGGGCTCTCATGATCTCCCTTAGGAAAAATAAAGGCTTCACAATCGTCGAACTGCTAATCGTGATTGTGGTAATTGGCATCTTAGCAACATTAGTAATAACTGCTTACAGTGGCATTCAACAGAAGGCGCGAAACAGCAAACGTCAAACAGATTTGTCTGCGTTGCAAACACACCTAGAGGCTTTCTATAATGACAACGGTTACTACCCTTCACTTACAGACATGAACAACCAGAACTTCATCAATAATCTAAAAGGACTGGATCAAACAGCCTTAATTGACCCATCGAATCCGAGCCAGAGCAAAACTTTGGTGCAATACCCGGTCGCCAAGTCATACGCCTACACTGTTACAGATAGTAATAGCGTGCCATGCGAAGCTAACCACGAAGATTGTGCTAAGTATAAGCTAACAGCTACTTACGAAGGTACTGTGAACGGTGCAACAGTATTCATCAAAAGCAGCCTTAACTAAACTATAGTTAACAGCTAACAAAAAAATGCCCCAGTAAATGGGGCATTTTTAGATTATAGGAACAGGGCTTCATCTCAGTTATAATAATTGTAAAGCATGAGCAGAATTAAATATAATTCGGGTGGATTCACGGCTATCGAATTGGTGGTTATGATTGTGGTGCTGGCAATAACTTTTACGGCTTTTGCGTCTAGCTTCAATACTATATCCCTGCTCAACAGAAAATCACAAGATATGAGCACAGCTTCAACGCTGGCCTATTCAAAACTCCAAGAATATCAAAACAAACCATTTGCCGAGATTGGCGGAAATGCATCTAGTAACGAATTATCTCAAGTCGAGGACTTTTCAGCTTCGTTTCCTACAAGCTTTAAAACTCCTCACACTGCAACGGTCAATGTAAGTAATCTCTCCAGTAGCCTCAAACAAATTGTCGTAAACGTTACTTATGGTAATGGCGACAATCCCAAAAAAGTCCAATACTACGCTTTTATCCCCAGGAGCGGTAAATGATTGCCTCCAGCAAGATTTCTACCAACGCTAAAGGCTTTACCTTGATTGAGCTACTGATTGTATGTCCAATATTAATGGCTGTAATTGCGATACTTATGAATTATATGTTTAACCAGTACGGCCAATTACTAGTTCAAAATACTAAAACAAATCTTCAGGTGCAGGCTCAAACAATTGCCTCAGGAATGCAAGACGACCTCGCTAACGCCGGAGCTTACGTAAGCCAGCTGGATAGTAATTTAAGTGACAGCTTTGCTCTAAACGGCGAATGGAATGCCGACACCAACGACAACCAACTGATCATCGCTACCCCCGCCCTGACTGCTCAAGCAAAATCAGATAACTCCGACAAAGTCTATATCAATACTCTTGGTTGTGCTCCCGAATCTACTAAGCAACAAAATGATGTGGCGTTAAATAACATCATCTATTTCTCTGAGGGCAAAAACCTATTTAAAAGAGTTGTATCCACACCAACTGGTGTAAATACCTGTGGTAATAGCTATCTCAAGCAGACCTGCCCAGAGGCTCATGCTTCAGCTGAATGCCCCAGCGATACCCTTTTAACTGATCAATTAGATACGTTTACAGTGAAGTATTACGACCCTAAGGGTAATGACGTAAGCAAACCCGAGCAAGCAAGCATTGCCGAGGTTAATATCAAGCTCAAAGACAAGGCCTACGCCGAAGAAGTGGTTGGTGGTAGCAGTATCAAAATCAGAAAGAGCGGGTCATGAGAAGGTTTAATCAGCAAGGTTTCGCCATGCCAGTTATCATACTTTTAATCAGTTTGATGGCAGTTACTGCTTACAGCGTACTTTCACAAGCCGGTACCAGTGTTGGCCAAAGTTATAACAATGCCTACAAAAACTTAAGCCGTGAAGCTGCCAATGCCGGACTAAATTACGCTCAAGAGCAGTTCGACAACACAATATGTGATTCCTACAATGGCACTACTGAACAGACCTTGGCGTTAACATCAAACTACCGCACATCTTTCAAAACTGAAGTTCTAGAATCATCAAGTGACGGATTGTCTAAAACTATCAAAAGTACTGGCTACTTATACTCCCCAGCTAGTGCAACTCAGCCCAAAAAATCCGTCATCAAAA
The DNA here is from genome assembly GCA_037134095.1 of bacterium. GTDB lineage: Bacteria > Patescibacteriota > Saccharimonadia > Saccharimonadales > UBA4665 > RGVC01. Next base: position 2,399 of record JBAXMV010000015.1, read on the forward strand.
AAACTATAATCTACAATTCATATACCGATAAATGCAAAAATCCAGACTACTATGCTCCGCTGTTATGGCTAGATGCAAGCGACAGTAATAGTCTCATTAAGCCGGGTGCAGCCGTTGAACGAGTTACTGCAACAACCAAGTACGGCAATGCGAGTGACACAACCCGAGATAGCCTAGAAGAACGTCAAGACAACGGGTCTCAAACTAATGACTCATGGAGTAGTGAATACCTAGAACTCCATAGCTGCAATCCAGCTGAATACAGTAACCCTGTATGTACCTCCCAATCTACCAAGCGACAAAATGTCGGTTTAATATTTACGGGTGTGAAAATTCCAAAAAATTCAGATGTTTTGAATGCAAAACTAATTTTAAATTGCAGCAATGGAAGCACTGCTGGACCAGTCACAACAAGTGTCAGTGGCCTATACAAGAATGCCAATGAGGCTAACCCTGAACTGTTTGCTAAAAATAATAGCAACCAACTAAAGAATACTTTGCGTACCAGTACCCATAGCGATAAATCAACCAACAGGTGCAGTCCAGACGGACAAATCAAAATTGATGTCACTGGCGTCGTTCAAGAAATCATAAACAACAATGACTGGAACCCCAATGATTCCAACGACTCGCGGTTGGGGTTAATCCTAAACTACGTCAACGGCAATGGCTCAAGACAGATCTACAAAAACGGAAATACACTGAACGTTACTTTTGCTAGCTCTGCAGCCAAAGCTTCGGCAAATGACCCAATTGGTTACTGGCTTGATAAATCTGGCAACCTCAATAATGCTGAATCTGTATATGGTGCCAGCCCTGTTTTAGAAGCCAATCAAATTGGTGGAAAAAATACCGTGAAATTTAATAACGGTGCCATGGTATCTAGCCTGCTGAACGAATTAAGTGCAAAACAAGAACTAACCACTTTTGTAGTCCTTAAGCCAAATTTTGGAGCTAGCGCCGATAATGGGCGGATAGTAACAGGTCTAAATAAGAATGCTGCAGAAGACGACACCATTGGCCAAAGTATATTACCGCTACTTAGAAATGGTGACAAAAATGGCTTTGCAAGCCAATACTCAGGCAGCGCTTCTGCTTATCGTACTGGCTTTGAATGCGAGTCGTGTGACAACACAGCAAGTATAGCCACCAGCTCGTTCAATAAATACTCAGGCAATAATATTTTAGCTACTCTTTACCTGAACAATCAAAAAATCACATCACAAAATAATATTAAACCAGCCGGTAACCCTTACACTTTCTCGATAAACCAGCTATACGTTGGCGGCAGTCGTTCTGGTAGTCTGCCGGGTACAGGCAAGGACTATTTCAATGGTAACTATGCAGAAATAATTGTTTACGATAAAGCTTTGAGCTGTCGTCAAATATTATCAATTCAAAATTATTTAAGAGAAAAATGGAGCATTTCGGGCAACAACTATCAAGATACCTGCAATGAGCAGATAAATAGGCTGAATTAAGCGAAACGCTTATGTCTTATCTGATATAATCATAAGAGGTAAATACACTTTAGACCAACAAAAAATTACTATGAGTAAACCATCAATTCCCACCTACTTTTCCGACAAGCCAATAATGGGCTTAGACATTGGTTCAAACACGCTCAAAATAGTACAGCTTTCTGAAACAGCCTCTAAATCAATAAGCTCCAATAGGTTGCCGGCAGTTAAAGGCTACGGCTACGTTAGCTTCGATAAATCAGCAATCCAGGATGGAGTGATTGTGAAGCCAGAAGAAATCGCTAGCGCCGCCAAAGAACTCCTGGCAAATAAAATTAAAGGCAAAATAAATACTAACCGGGTGGCTATGGCGGTACCTGCTTATAGAACATTTACTAGATCGGTAAAATTACCTGCATTAAACTCTAAACAAGTTAAGGAAGCAGTTGAGCTGGAAGCCGAGCAGTATATCTCTTTGGGTCTTGAAGAGCTATACCTGGACTTCGAAATTATTAAGGATGCAGAAGAATCAATGGAAGTATTCTTGGTTGCTGTACCTAAAAAAATTGCTGATTCATATATGCAACTGGCTGAGCTACTGGAACTGGAAGTAGTAGCCCTAGAACCAACCCTCAGTGCATCTGCCAGGCTATTTTCGATAGACAAACACAGTAGACAACCGGCTGTAATAATTGATTTTGGAGCTTTCTCTTCGGATATATCGATCTATGATAGAGGTATTGTAGTGAGTGGCACAATTGAGGGTGGCGGAGTTAACTTTACAGATCTAATAAAGAATCTTCTCAATATTTCCGAAGCCGAAGCCGAACTAGCTAAAACACGCTACGGTATTACTCCAAGCAAAAAACAGGGTGAAATCAAAAAAGCCCTAGACCCTACCCTGCAAAAAATTATCAAAGAGATCAAGCGCATGCTCAGATACTACGAGGAACGCTATGGTTCAGATAGGCCTATTACACAGATAGTAACTTTCGGCGGAGGCGCCAACATGCCAGGACTAAGTGATTACCTAACCGACAATTTACGTATGGCCGTTAGGCATGGGGATCCCTGGCAATTTATAGACTGCAAAAAAGTCGATGCCCCAATCAGTTCTGAAAAGTCGATGTACACCAATGCATTAGGCTCAGCTTTATTGAGTGCTAGAGAGGCGACTAAATAATGATCAACTTGCTGCCTCCTACTAGAAAAAAATCATACCAATACGCCAATAAAAACGTTACCCTAAGAAATTGGATTTTGCTACTAATTGTGGCTATCGTCGGCACTTACCTAATAGGTGCGATCGGTGTCAATAAACTAAATAATTCTAGTAACTCATATAAGCGAACGATTGCTTCGAGTGAGCTCAACTACCAACAGCAAAACCTAGATGTTACTCAAAAACAGGTTCAAGACATTTCCAATAATTTACGCTTAGCAGCTAAGGTACTCGGCCAAGAAATGCAGTTTTCACAAATTTTGAAACAAATCTCAGCGAGCATCCCCGACAAAGCAAAACTGAGCGGTCTGAACATCAGCAAAACTCAAGGCGCTATAGATATAACTGCGAGCGCACCAGACTATGGCACAGCAACTCAACTACAAGTTAATCTATCAGACAAAAACAACAAGGTATTTTCGAAAGCTGACATCGTTAATATCACTTGCAACAATTCATCAAGAGATAAATCGCTACCATGCACTGTAACAGTAAAAGCGCAATTCATAAATAAGGGCAAACAATCATGAATGCCAAACTGATTTACCGCATCCAATTAGTGATAGTTACTGCACTGGTCATTACTTTTGGCTACAGTGTAATATCAACTAACAAAAAAATTAGTTCTGGCATCAACGAACTACAGAACTTAAAAGCCAAGAGCATAGCCCTAGATGACAAAGTGCAGGGTCTGACAAGCGCCAAACAAGACATTACCAAATATGCCGAGATCTCTAGAATTGCACGCGCTGTCGTACCTGCAGACAAAAACCAAGCTCAAGCTGTTAGAGAAATCGTTAATATTGCAGCGAATAACGGCATAGGAATAGGTTCAATCACTTTCCCAGCATCTTCGCTTGGAGCATACAACAATACAACTGGATCTCCAGTGCCAGGCAGCAAATCAGCATTGTCACAGCTCAAGCCTGTTGCCAATATCCCTGGTGTGTATCAACTCACAATTAATGTATCTGGCGACCCAACAAAACCAGTAGCTTACGATAAATTCGTCAACTTTTTGTCAGGCCTAGAAAGAAATCGCCGGACAGCCCAAGTTACCAGCGTATCCATAAACCCGAGCGGCGATAAACCAAGCGATATTACATTTAACTTAAGTCTAAACGAGTACATCAAGCCATGAATAAATCTAATCTAATGAAACAAATCTCTATATACATAACTTTTTGTAGGCAGCATCTAATGATTCTATTTATTGCCGTTACTGTTATTATTTACGGCTTTCTATCATTTCGTGTAATCAACGGCGTAAACTCTCAGCCCAATTCAAATTCCTTAAATCAGCAAGCAAATTCAACGCAGGCAATACGCATAGATCAAAAATCGCTAAATAAACTACGCGCCCTTCAAGACAATAGCGTAAACATACAGTCACTTTTCAACGAAGCTCGCAACAATCCTTTTTAACTAGAGGGGGTTGAAGGAGGTTGGCTTAGGGTCTTGCTGGGCTTCTGTAGGCTCGGGAACATTAGGCACATTATAGGGTTGCTGTGGTTGAAGCTCGGGAGGTAGTTCAGGAATCGCTAATGTAGGTGTTTGAGATGGTTGTGGTTGTGGCGCCGGTTGATTTTGTAGGATTGGTTGTGACTGTTGATAATCTATTGGAGCAGTTTCTTGAGGTTGTGGCTGTTGCACAGGTTGTGGTTGTGGTTGCGGTTGTTGATAATTGTAGCCTCCTTGATTTTCTTTGAAGTATTTCATGTATTCATCTTTGGCAGTTATAATCTGCTGAGCATAAAACTTAGGATTTGGGCAATACTTAAATACAAAAACTGGAGCCTCACCTGCCGTTTCACAGTGGATAATACCGTATCCGAAGATATACGCCAGGATGCCTTTTTTGTCGAAGGTAATGTCTTGGAGTTTATCAAGAGAAAGCTGCACTGATTCGCTGTTGAACAAAGTTATCCGTCTTACCTGTGCCAAATTTTTATTGGTTAGAATGCAGCCGTTCCCCTGGTAAATTTTTCCGAGCAATACTATAAATATAAAAATCAATACTGCCATAACTATAAATACAACTATGCCTACTGAGTTTGCTAGAGCTTTTTTATCATCCGGGAATAGTCCGGGCATAACGGTGAAAATTATCGATGCAAAAGCCAACAAACCAAGTATTCCTGATCCATATATAGCAATCAAAATAATCGGGTGTTGCTTGATCTGAAAAATAACTTGCTCATCAGGCTGCAAATTAATAAGAGCATGTTGAGCATATTGATGATCAGAAGGAGCAGCTGATTGGGGGTTCATGTTAATGCTTATTATAACAGTTTAGGCTTTGATTCACCCTTTTTTGCCTTACCCAGGTGCTTGTAGGCTTTGGGCGTAACTTTTCGGCCTCTAGGTGTTCGTTCTAGGAGTCCAATTTGCATCAAATATGGTTCATAGAAATCTTCTATAGTGCTGCGTTCTTCTGCTGTCATGGCAGCTAGAGTTTCTACCCCTACAGGGCCTCCGTTGTAGTTATCGATAATTGCCGCGAGTATCATTCTGTCTGATGCGTCAAGTCCTAGCTCATCTACATCAAGTAGCTCTAACGCTTTATAGCTAATGGCGGTGTCTATAATTCCGTCGCCGTTCACATCAGCATAATCTCGTACACGCTTAAGCAAGCGGTTAGCAATTCTTGGGGTAAGTCTCGAGCGTTTAGCTAATTCACTGGCTGCTTCATTATTAATTTTGACGTTCAATATGTCGGCGGCTCGTGTGATGATTTTTTCAATTTCACCGGGCTTGTAGTATTCAAGCCTGTGGATCATGCCAAACCTGTCTCTAAGTGGCGCAGCTAATGAGCCTGTTCTGGTAGTGGCACCAATAATTGTAAACTGGGGTAAATCCAACCTGAGGCTTTTTGCAGAAGGTCCTTTACCGAGCATGATGTCGAGTTTGTAGTCCTCCATAGCTGAATACAGTACTTCCTCTACGGTGCGGTTAAGTCTATGTATTTCATCTATAAACAGCACATCTCCATCTTGCAGGTTTGTGAGCAAACTTGCTAAATCACCAGCTCTTTCAATTGCTGGTCCGGATGTAATGCGAATCTGAGCACCCATCTCGTTTGCTATTACGCTAGCCATGGTTGTCTTGCCGAGTCCGGGTGGACCATGCAGTAGAATATGATCCAGTACATCACCACGTTTTTTGGCGGCACTAATCGCCAGCTGCAAGTTCTGCTTAAGTCGTTCCTGACCTATGTAACTTTTGAAATCTCTAGGTCTTAGCGTAACTTCTAATACAGCTTCTTGCTCGTCAGCTGGCTCATCTACAGTGTTTAGAATCCGATCAATCATTACTTGTAGTATACCCTAGAATGTATCTATGGTACGTGTACTGGACTCCAGCAAGTTCGTAAATTTCTGTCTAGTTGTTTGATGTCAGCTTTGTCTTGTTCGTCGAATGCAAAATCAAAGATGTTCAAATTCTCTTTAACCCTAGCGGGAGAAACAGACTTAGGTATCACCACAAAACCCTGTTCTATGGCCCAACGGAGCATGATTTGGGCGTAAGTTTTATTGTGTTTTTTGGCGATTTTTAAAATCGTTGAATCGTCCATCACCTTGCCGTGCGCAAGTGGAGAATAAGCTTCCAAGACAATATCATTTTGTCGACAATACTCTACTAATTCTGGTTGCTGCAAGAAAACGTGCATCTCAACTTGATTTACTTGGGGAGTAATTTTTGCATATTTTTTCATTTCTTCTAGATGCCGCACTGTATAGTTACTGACACCGATGTTCTTGGCCTTACCTTCGGCTTGGATTTCTTCTAAAGCCTTCCAAGCTTTGCGTCTAAGTGCTGTAACTGGGAAATGCAGGAGCAACAGGTCTACATAATCTGTTTGCATATTCTGTAACGATTTATCAAAGCTTTTTTTAACATGATTATATCCAAAATTTTTGAGCCAAATCTTAGTAGTCAGAAATAGCTCGTCTCTTTTTAGGCCACTAGTTTTCCATGCCTGACCAAGCAGCTGCTCATTATCGTATACTTGAGCGCTATCGAAATGACGATAGCCATTTTCAAGCGCCGCATTAACAGCCGCATTAAAAATTTCAGGATCTTTTATTTGCCATAGCCCCATTCCAAGCGCTGGTATTGTATTGCCGTTATTTAATTTAATTTTAGGAATGTTCATCTACTTAGAAGATTTCAAGGCTTGTTTTATACGTTGTTCCGTGGAAAGTTTAGGATCAATACCATCTAGTGCCCTAGCTGCATCATGCGAAGTATAGCCAAGTGTTACCAAGGCCTCTACTGCTTCGTCACTCATCAAACTAGATTCGCTCACTAGTAACCCAGTACTGCCTAGATCGACTCCGCTAAGTCCTACTTTATCTTTCAGCTCGACTACGACCCTCTCAGCAACTTTTTTGCCTACACCATTTGTCTGCTGTATAAATTTTACGTCACCACCGGCAATTGCCTGCCTTACCTGGCTAGAGTTTCCTATGCTTAACATGTTAAGGGCCATTTTTGGTCCAACTCCATTAACTCCCAGTAGCTGTTCGAACAAGGCCATCGTATCTTTTGCCAAAAAGCCAAATAAATCATGTGACTGTTCTCTAATATGCTCGTACACATAGAGTTTGGCGCTTTCTCCGGCACTTAAACTACCGTAGTCTTCAGCGGGAACCCATAGTCCATAACCAACGCCAGCTACATTAAGTACAACTACGTTACCGATTTTTTCGCTTACTTTTCCCTCAAGTGTTGCAATCATATTATCTATTATGGCACATTAATATTTCGCAGACATCGAATATGTTATAGCAGCGGCTAGAGCGTCGGCTGCGTCATCGGGCTTAGGAACAGATTTAAGATTTAGGATTACTCTTACCATTTCCTGGATTTGTTTTTTATCTGCCCGCCCATATCCGGTTACTGCCTGTTTTATTTGAAGTGGTGTGTACTCATGGATCTCTAGTTTGGACTGCTTGCCGCAAAGCAATACTACCCCTCTAGCTTGAGCCACTGTCATTGCCGTAGTTACGTTTTGTGCAAAGAACAGTTTTTCTACAGACATATGAGTCGGTTTAGTTTCTTTTATAATTTGTGATAGTTCGTCATATATAGTTTCCAACCGGACTGCAGCGTCTTCGTGTACCGGAGTACGAATTACTCCTGCATCGACTAAGCTGACTTTACCTTTTATGTAATCGATGACCCCGAAACCCAGTATTCCAGTTCCAGGATCGATTCCGATTATTCTCATTTATTGTTCCAGGATTTCGTCGGCAATATCAAAATTCACATGTGTATTGGCTACATCAGGATTATCTTCTAGTGCATCCATCATGCGCATTATTTTTCCAGCCGTTGACGGATCGGTAATTTCAATTGTAGTGTTTGGCACAAAGGTTAGTTCTGCTTCTGAAATATTGATTCCGTTAGCATTGAGATTGTCTCTCACTTTCGCAAGCTCTTTGGGTTCAGTATAGATTACGGATTCGCCATCTTCTTCAATAACATCTTCGGCACCAGCGTCTAGAGCGGCAAGCATTAACTCATCGCCCGATTGATTAACTCTAATCATCCCTTTGCGATCAAACTGAAAAGCCACAGCTCCCTTTTCGGCGATGTTGCCTCCATGCTTAGAGAATGCCAATTTAACTTCTGGGTACGTTCGATTAATGTTGTCTGTCGCACACTCTACTAGTACTGCCACTCCGCCTGGGCCATAACCTTCATACATAACTTCTGTTAGTTGTGCGGCATCTTTGTCTTTTACGCGGTCAATGGATCTCTGTATATTAGCTGCGGGCATATTTGCAGCCTTGGCGCGGTCGATAGTTAAGCGCAAACTAAAGTTCGTATCTGGGTCAGTACCGCTTCTCGCTGCTATCGCTATAGCATTACCAAGTTTGGTGAATACTGCGCCACGAGCAGCATCCTTGGCGCCTTTTTGTCGTTTGATTGTTGACCATTTACTGTGTCCGCTCATGCTATTATTCCCGCGTATTTAGATTCTTTTCTATCTGTTATTTTACCATGTTGTTGATGTTTTGTCTTGGAAGTAAGAACTATTGCCAAGAAGCCAATTAAAAAATACATGCATATCATCATATACAAAGACAGTTCAATTCCCTCCACAAAAACGCCGTGAATACTAGCTAGCAAATGCGAGGTATCGAGCATAGCATTTAATAATATTATTGCGGGCCAGGCAAAAAAACCCGAGCCCACAGCATAAATCATGCCGGCAATACCGGCTATCATACTCAGCAGCATGGCTAGGGGCACCAAGCTTACAACTAATACGTTAGCAATCAGGCCTACTAAAGACATCTGTCCAAACATATGAACTACGTAGGGTAACGACATAATTTCTGCACACAGGCTTTCTAGGGCAATTGAACCGATTAAAGTCTCAAAAAGATTTATCTGTAGTCTTGTCTTAATTAATGGTGCCAGTACCAAAACACCAAAAAATGCCAAAAAACTTAAATACCAACTTATATCGCTCCACACGTAAACCGGGTTTGCCCAGGCCGTAATACCTGCAGCCATCAATATCAACAATAAGGGCTTAATGCTCCTGCCATAATAGCCTGCACAAACACTTAACACGCTAACTATCGCCGCCCTGACAATTGAGGCGCTCGCACCAGCGATAGCGAAAAACACTGCTATCAATGCCAAGGCAATAAATGTTGATATGCGCTTAGACATTCCTCCTAGCAGTTTTTTGCAGGCCTGTAAAATGATAGTCAGGTTATAACCTGACACTGCAATGATATGAGTTAATCCCACCATCAATAAATCTTTTTTGATACTCTCCGGTAATGATGCCCTTTGGCCTACAAGAATACCCATGGCAAAAGGCGCTAATGGCTCGGGCAATGCCGAAGATATTCCCGAAGAAAATTTGCGCCTAAACTCAGAAACAAGCGAACTGTGCCTAGAATTAATCTTCAAAACAGCAAAGCTTATCCTGCCCTGGTAGGCACTATAGCCAGGATACAGTTTGCCGGTTACCTCTAGTTGATCACCTTCGTATATAGAATTTACTCCAAACCCACTGACCTGGATTTTACCCACCAGATGATCACCATTCTCTAAATCAATGTCTTTGGCGGCAAAGCTAAGTTGCTTGGTTTTTCCGTATACTGCGTCCTCACTGGCAGTGAGAGTGACGGTAATTTTTTTGTAATAATGAGGAGAGAACTTGTCTATCTTAGTTGCGTAGTGTGCGCCCCTCATGTGGCCCACCAAAAAACAACATATACATACGCATACTGTGAATAAAATATTCCTCTTACGACAAAAAGCTACACCCAATAAAGCAAATAATAAAACAACTACTAGCGAATAGTGAAAATGGTATTTTCCCAAACCTATTCCGCCCATTAGAGCAATCAGTGCTAACAGTATTAAGGTAGTTCTTTTGAACTTGTAGCAAATTAACACCGAAGCCCAGTTCATTTAAAATTATTTTATCTTTAAATCTATCAAGTACCTTCCTCGTTTCATTAAGATTTAATAAATTAACTAACAGACATAAGTTGTCAGAAGCTATATAATACAGAGTGATGCACAGATATACTCTTGAACGTACAGACAAATACTCCGATTTCATGGTGCTTACTCTTGATCCTGCCACCGAAGCTGACAAACTGCAGTTCACTCCTGGTCAATACATTACAGTCGGCTTCAAGAATAGCACCAAGACTTCGCCTGTTAGGTGCTTCTCTATTGTAAGTGCTCCAAATGAAAATAATATTCGTATTGCCATGAGAGAATCAGGTATATACACCAACAAGCTTGGAGAACTTCACCCGGGAACAGAAATGCTATTGCAAGGTCCTTTTGGAAATTTTGGTATTAATCACCTGGATTCTCAAGATATTGTGATGCTCGCAGCCGGTATAGGCATAACACCTTTTATGAGCATCCTAAGGAGTCTTAAAGATCAGCGACTAGAGATGAATATACTGCTAGTATATTCATCTAGAAATGACTCTGGTATTCCATTCTTTGAAGAGCTGCAAGATATTGCCAAAACTAATCCCAAAATAACAGTTATTCATATTGCCACCAAAGGCACTAGCAACCCTTCCAAAAACATCTACGTAGGCAGAACAGATAACAAGATGCTAAGCCGAATCTTGCGAAACAATTTCCAAGACAAAAATTACATGATTTGTGGGCCATCACCATTCATGGAAGATGCCGACCAAATTCTACTTAGTAACTCGGTTAATCCAGACAAAATACAGATCGAATCTTTCAAACAAGGTAACACCCTGACACTTGGTAGCTCATATAGTATTGCTGCAGCAACGTACGTGATGACCTTCTTGGTATTAATGCTAGGTGTTGGCGTAGTAGGCTCTCGAGACCTAAGGCACTATGTAGCTAAGATAGAAGCTCAGAACGTTAACACAGCACCGGTGCAAACAATAAACAATGAGAATGAAAATGAATCATCAAGAAGCGAATCTGATTACTCAAACCCTAGCGCTAACACAACTACTGCACCCACCAACACCAGCAACCAGACTTACCGGCCTCCAGTAACATCAGTTTCATGAACCGTTACCAGCAGTCTGGCAATGCTGTAGGCTCAGATATTGCAATCACTTTGTTAGCTTCGAAAAGTCAGGCTGATTTAATATTTAAGGAACTATGGGTAATGATTCATGGTTTTGAAAAAAGATTTAGCAGATTCATAGTAGACAGCGAACTTAGTAAATTCAACCGAAATGCTGGCAGCTTCGTAGAAATTAGTCAGCAGTTTTCAGACGTACTAAAAGCCTGCATCGATCAAGCCAATAGAACTGATGGTCTGTTTAACCCCTTCCAGCTCCCAGCTCTGCAAAAAAGCGGCTATAAAGGTTCGTGGCCCAATGTAAACCAGATTGCAAAAAACATGGATTTTAGTGAAAAGGAAAGCAATATAACAATAAATGCATTATT